>NZ_JAYJJS010000018.1:0-106811 GCF_020181635.2 Mycobacterium zoologicum
CAAAATTCGTGAAGAAAACCGACCCAACTGGGGCCAACTCAGGTGACCACACTCAGATATACGCGTATCCAGCGATGCCAGCGGCGAACAGGGCGGTGACGATCCACCGCAGCGCGAGGTCGTCGATCACGAAGCAGGTCGTCGTGACCTGGCGAACGCTGCGCGTGGCGCCGACACCAGCGAAGGTGCTGCTTGTTTAGGTCCGGGACATGACAGTCTCGTGAGTCCGTACCGGCCTGCGCCCTGCGCGGTGTCCATCAAATCTGCCTTACAGTTCGTCTGCTGCTGATTCCGCGCCGAGCGGCTGACCCGTCCGATTCGACAGCTCCGTTGGGTGAATGTTTCCCATAAACCATCGGCCGCTTTGGGTCCTGCCCGGGCGGTGGTGATGTGGCGGTGGCCTGCTGGGCGAACGCGGCATTGTCGCCGCCCAGATCAAGTTCTTGGTCCGCGGCACTCAGCGGTGGTGGAGGTGGAACATCGGCATCGCCCATGTTCCACCGAACGGCCGGCTTGCCTGGATCACTTCAAGCGGACCGTGTCACCAGGGCTCGGCCAGCACCGCACCCCTTGGCCTTCTGTCGCGGCTAGCGAATCCAGGCCAAGGGGGAAGAATCGTCGCGGTGCTGGTTGATCAGTCGTTGCAGGTGCAGGAGGGATGACCGCACTGGCAGCCCGGGCCTTGGGTGCACGAGGCGTCACCGCAATTGCAGGTGCCGGCTTTGCAACAAGTGGCTTCGGCTTCTTTGGTTTCGTTCATAACTTCAACCATACCCAGGTAGGGTATGAGTGTCAAGGTTTCTGCGGCGTCAAATGGCCGGATGCGGTCACGCCCGGGCCGGCCGCTACGGCCCGATCTCGCCGTGGCGATCAGGAGCGCACGAGGCGCGCGATGGCGGCGGAGGCTTCGGTCAGTTTCGCCTGGGCCTCGCCCCCGCCCTCGGCGACCGCGCGGGTCACGCAGTGTTCGAGGTGCTCATCGAGCAGGCTCAGCGCCACCGAGCGCATAGCACTGTTGACCGCGCTGATCTGGGTGAGGACATCAATGCAGTACTTGTCATCTTCGATCATCTTGGCGATGCCGCGCACCTGACCTTCGATGCGGCGCAGCCGCTTGGCGTAGTTGTCCTTCTGCGCCGAATATCCGTGTGCGGTTGTCATCTAGCCTCCCGGCGTTCTCATTGTCGGACCGATCTCGACCACGTTTGGTCATCGGGATAGGGCCCCGATGGCCGAGCATCGACGGCATTCCAGCGCGACCAGCCCAAGGCCAAGGCCGCGGGAACGAAAAAGATCGGCCAGCTTCATACAGCCATGGTACCTACCCCATGGGGGTACCCGGATGTAGATGGGCGCACCGGCACCTACCTGTACCTTGGTTGCTACGGGATCCTCGGCCAATACTCGGTGATCCCAGCACTGTGCGGGTAGCGCGCGGTCAGCGAGTTGCCAGTGCTCGACGATCTTCGACAGGCCCATTCCGTTCGTGGTGGCGCACTGCGCGACGGTAGCGCGCCTAGGTGCCCGTCACGTCGCAGCGGTGCGCTCGAAGCACCAAGTGGTTCCTGACCGAACCACAACTGGTCACAGACGAGATCATCCGGATCGCCGACCACCGGCACGAGCGGATCGACCACGGCCAGTTCGGCGCAACGTAACGATCGGGCGCGAGCAGTCGCACGACATTAGTTGGTGTAGTTGAGGCTGGTCATCATGCCGGCGTCTTGGTGGTAGGTGTTGTGGCAGTGGATCATCCAGTCGCCGGGGTTGTCGGCAACCAGCACGGCGCTGACTTTCTGCTGGGGCAACACGATGACGGTGTCTTTGCGCGACCCCAGGCTGCCATCGGGTTTGATGATTTGGAACGTGTGGCCGTGCACGTGCACGGGGTGCCACATCGCCGTGGAGTTGGTGAACCCCAGGGTGGCTCGCTGCCCCTGCTTGATGATCAGCGGCGGGTTGTCGGGGTAGGGCTTGCCGTTGATGCCCCAGTCGTATTGCATCATCGAACCGGTCAGATCAATGGCGAGGTCGACGTCGGAGTTCGCCGACGCCAGCCCGGCGGCCGGTGTGGCGGTGAACATGTCGATGGTGCCGACCCGGCGGTTGAGTTCGGGCGGCTGAAAATCGGCGTTAGGGGGTGCGCCGGCCCCGGTGGACAGCAGCGCCCGTCCGAGCGCGTTCTTGCCTTCGGCCAGCGCCACCAGGGGGAACACGCCGTCGCCGGCGGTGACGATGACGTCGTAGCGTTCCCCCATCCCGAGCAGCAGCGCGTCGACCTCGGTGGGCACGACCGGATACCCGTCGGTGTGTGTGACCGTCATGGCATGTCCGGCCAGCGCCACCCGGAAGGCGGTGTCGGAGCCGGCGTTGATGAACCGGATCCGGATCCGCTGCCCAGGTTTGGCGTCGAAGACAGTCGGTGCGGCGGGGATGCGCCCGTTGACCAGGTAGTGCGGGTAGGTGACGTCGCCGGCGTCGCCACCCAGAAGATCGCTCGACGCGGCGGGCATGCCAGGCATGCCGGGCATACCGGGCATGGTGTCCATCGAGGGCATGTGATGCCCGCCGCGCAGGTCGTCGTAGATCTGTTGGGGGCTTTTGCCGATCCCGTCGGTCCAGTCATCGAGGACCACAATCCATTCGGCGTCGTAGTTGCCCGGCTCAGCGGGGTCATCGACAATCACCGGAAAGTACAGGCCGGTGTCGGCGTCCAGGCCGGTGTGCGGGTGCGCCCAGTAGGTACCCGGATCCGGCAGCGAGAACCGATAGGTGAAATCGGTGCCGGCCGCGATGTTGGCGGAGGCGGGGGTAGCGCCGTCCATGTCGTTGCGCAGCGCAATGCCGTGCCAGTGCACCGAGGTGGGGTGATCGAGCCGGTTGGCGACCGTGACAGCGAGTTCGTCGCCGACATTGGCCCGGATCAGCGGGCCAGGGAGAGTGTCGCCGTAGGCGAGGGTCCGCGCGAGCCGGCCGCCGAGGTCGATGGTCGCCGGTTGGGGTGTCAGCGTGGCGGTCACGGTACGTCCGGTGTGAGGGCGGGCCGCTTCGGCAGCGGCGATCGCCGCATCAAGGTTGGACGCGGCCGGGTTCGTCGAGCGGCCACAGGCGGCCAGCACCAATCCGGCTCCGCCGACCAGCGAGGCGGTGACAAATACCCGCCGGTTCAGCCGAAGGTCATTCCCCGTCGATCCGGTCACGCCCACTCCCTTATCCTTGGTGCCCGCCATCCGGTCAGGGCTCCTGCTATTGCTGATCGGCCCCCGCCGGTACACACGCCGCTGTCGCGGAGGCGTGTCCGGCAGTGCCTTCTGCTCGTCTGCTGCTGGCTCACGCGTCGTGGCCCTACGGCCGGCCTTGCTGCCCCGCGTCGGCCGACTGCTGATGCCCGCTACCACCGTGGCCATGTGCCTGATGTGCCTGATGTGCGTGGTCAGCACGCGCAGACGGCAGCGCAGCGACGCTGACGTCCGGGCGCAGGTCTAGGCGCCGCAGCAGCTGGGCGTTGAGCGCGACGACAATGGTCGACAGCGACATCAGGACCGCGCCCACCGACATGGGCAACACGAAGCCCACCGGGGCCAGCACACCGGCGGCCAGCGGGACCGCGACCACGTTGTAGCCGGCTGCCCACAACAGATTCTGGGTCATCTTGCGGTATGTCGCCTTGGACAGTTCGATGACCGAGAGCACCGACCGCGGATCCGAGCTGGCCAAGATCACGCCCGCGGAGGCGATCGCGACATCAGTGCCGGCGCCGATCGCGATGCCCACGTCAGCTTGGGCCAGCGCGGGCGCGTCGTTGACACCGTCACCGACCATGGCCACCTTGAAGCCCTCGCGCTGCAGCTCGGTCACCTTTCCCGCCTTGTCCTCGGGACGCACTCCGGCGAACACCCGGTCGATGCCCAGCTCGCCGGCCACCGCGTGCGCGACCGCATCGGCGTCGCCGGTGACCATCGCGACGCGGATACCGAGCCGGTGTAGGGCGTTGACGGCCTGCACGGACTCCTCGCGCACCGCATCGGCCAGCTTCAATGCCCCGATCACCGCGCCGTCGGCTACCACGTGCAAGATGATCGCGCCCTCGTCGCGCCACGGCTGCACCTGCGGCAATTCGTCGAGGTGCTGCTCTGCCAGCATCGAGGGGCCACCGACGTGCACGACCCGGCCACCGACCGTGGCGGTCACCCCGATGGCCGGCGACGACGCGAAGCCACTCGCCTTGGGCACCGACAGCTCGCGCCAGCGGGCTGCGTCCATGATCGCGCGAGCCAGTGGGTGCTCGCTATCGGATTCGGCGGCGGCCGCCAGGGCCAGCACCTGGTCTTCGGAAAAGTCAGGGGCACCGGCTTGGGCGATGACGTCGGTCACCGCCGGCTCACCCTTGGTCAAGGTGCCGGTCTTGTCGAACAGCACCACGTTGACCGTGCGCATACTTTCCAGCGCCAGCCGGTCTTTGATGAGTACGCCGCCGCGGGCGGCCCGCTCGGTGGCAATCGACACCACCAACGGGATGGCCAGCCCCAGCGCGTGCGGGCAGGCAATCACCAACACGGTGATCACCCGGGTCACCGCCTGATCCGGATAACCCAGCAAGCCCCACACCACCGCGGTGATGACCGCCGCGCCCAACGCGAACCAGAACAACCACCCGGCGGCGACATCGGCGAGCCGCTGCGCCCGTGACGACGAGTTCTGCGCCTGCATTACCAGCCGCTGGATCCCGGCCAACGCCGTCTGGTCACCGACCGCGGTGATCTCGACCCGCAACCCGGAGTCTGTGGCGACCGTCCCGGCAACCACGGGATCCCCAGCTGAGCGGCGCACCGGGCGCGATTCACCGGTGACCATGGACTCGTCGACTTCGGCGACGCCCTCGACCACGGCGCCGTCAGCCGGGACGGTGCCACCCGGTCGCACCACCACCAGATCACCCACCCGCAGGTCGGCAGGCGCGACGGTGACCACCGTGTCCCCCTCGACGCGCTCGGCTTCATCGGGCAACAATGCCGCCAATGAGTCCAGCGCCGACGTCGTCTGCGCCAGCGACCGCATCTCCAGCCAATGACCGAGCAACATGATCACGATCAACAGCGCCAGTTCCCACCAGAACTCCAACTGCCGACTCAGCACGCCGAGGCTGGCACCCCACGACGCCACAAACGCCACCGTGATCGCCAAGCCGATCAGCAGCATCATTCCTGGTGCCCGCGAACGGATCTCGCTGACCGCCCCCGTTAAAAAGGGCGCGCCACCCCAGAGGTACATGATCGTGCCGAGAATGGGTGCCGCCCAAGCCACGCCAGGGAGCGCCGGAATCGTGTAGCCGACGATCATCGCGAACATGCCCGACAGCCCAACGGTCGGGATCGCGAGTATCAGCATCACCCAGAACAGTCGCCGGAACTGCGCGGCATGATCCCCGTGACCGTGACCGTGACCGTGACCGTGACCAGCGTGGTCGGCGTGAGGCGGGGCATCGGCGTCCATCAGCATGGCGTGACCGTGTTCGTGGTGAGCAGTCATACCGCCAACATATACCCGTATGGGGTATTGATGGCAAGCCGTCAGTGGATGCCGCACTCCCTCTGGTGGGCGCGCGCGCCGGGCTGCGTCGGCGCGGCGAGGCGAGACGAACCGGTAGCAGTCCGTCCCGCCCGCCGTCCAGCGCTAGAAGAGACCGCTCAGCACGTCCCCGGACCCAAACAGGTCCAGGAAGGCGCCGGGGTCGACGGCGTCCGCCGCGGCGCTGGCCGCGTTGGTCGGCAGATCCGCCGTGCCCACCGTAAGCGCTTCGGCCAGCCGTGCCGGCCAGTCCACCAGCAGCGCGTCAAAGATGCTTCCGTCATTGAGCAGCCCAACGAACACGTTTGGAGTGTCGGGGACCTCCCACCCATTGATCAGGGCGTTCATGAGATCGGCGGGGGCGCTGAGCAGCGCATTCAGGTCTCCGCCGACAGCCTGTGTGATGGTGTTCGCCAGCTGGTAAAAGACCCCGATCAGCGGTTCCATCTGAGTCCCGCTGAATTCCTTTATGAAGGACCACGCGTCGAGGGGCCCGACAAACTCGGAAACGGCGCTCGAGAGGTTCTCCAGCATCCTGGCGGGAATGGACAGCACGGGAGCCATAGCCTTCCCGATGTCCTCGAGTCCGTAGAGCGTCCAGAGGTTGAGGTCGTTGAAGACCCCGAAAGCGTTGCCGTCCGCGGCGTAGCCGGCCATGCGTTCGAACAGAGTTTCCAGCCCCGGGTACTTGAAGGGGTCGCTTTCAACTCCAAAAATCATCTTCTGCAACGCCTCGCCGACACCCGCAAAACCTGAGGTGACGAACCTGGTCATGGGTTCTCCATCGACGATTCTCACGTCGAGCGGGACGTTTTCCATGCCGATGATCAGCTGGCCGTAGTCCGTCAGGTTGCCACCGATCTGCTCCAGCAGCGCGGGGATGTTGGAGTTGCTGAACAATGCGTCGAGGTTCTCCCCCGCCCGCTCGAATACCGAGGACCAGCCCATGAAGTCGTCGGCACCAGCGGTCAGGTGAACATATCTGTGCTGAATATCGGGCGGAACGGGTGCGGCCGGATTGACGAGAATCAGGCCGGTTCCTACCAAGGCGACACCTGCTGCCGCGAATCGGCTCGTGCGGGTGGCGCCGGATCCGGTCGGAGCGGATCCAAGAACTAATGACACGACATCTCCCTTGCTAAGTATGTGCGTGCGCCTTGAGCGAGCGCACGCCAACTGTGAACAGAACATATGCGGTATACCCGTATAGGGTACGTATATAGGGTACCCTACCCTAAGTACCCCTAGTGCCCGGTCGCGTTCACCGACATCGTCCAGGTCGTGCGCACCCGATTCGGACTCAAGGCGCTGGTGCTAGCCGGCGATCGCGACAGTGTGAGCAAATGGGCTGTGGCTCTGTCTGATTCGGGAGTTCTGGTCGGTGTCTGCGGTGCCGGGTCGACCCGAATTGGAGTTGGGATTCCCTTTACCCCGGTCCGTCAGCGAACACTCCGAAATATGCGTCTACCCGCATGACACGTTCGTGAGACACATGACAAGGACATGACACCACCGTTGAGAAAATGACACGGAGCGTGAGACCCTACAAAGTTCTCCCTCAGTGCGCCATGTTCGTAAACCGCGACAAATGCAGCTGGTGCGCCACCGTCACGGTCTTCGTCGGACCGTTGCGGTGCTTGGCCAGGATCAGGTCCGCCTCACCGCCACGCGGGTCGTCACGTTCGAACGCGTCCGGACGGTGCAGCAGGATGACCATATCCGCATCTTGTTCAAGCGAGTTATGGACCGAAATCCCTTGCGCCACAAAGTTATGTGTGCCGTCCACGGTTCCGTCGAACACATCGTGCTCGCCGATGCTGGTGATCTCGACGATGCTGTCCCAGAACACGTCGCTGGTTGCGATCGCGTGGATGTCCAAGTCTTCGAGCACCGCGGCGGCGCGGTGCAGCCGGTCCCGGCTCGGCGCATGTTTCCACATGGTCGACCCGCAGTACTTGGTGTCCATGGCCACGGCGAATTCGCGTTGGGTCATCTGCTGATCGGCCAGTGCCCGGCGGACCTGCGCCCAGACCTCCTTGGGGACGGTGTCCAGGTTGGGGTTACGTGCCACGCCTTGCAGGTGCGACAGAATCTCCTTGGCTCCCACCGCCTTAGCGCCCTGGGCACCGACGTTGTGCAGGAACCGCACTTGATGCTCGGCGCCGTAGATGACCAGGTGCCACGAGTCGCGATAGCCGGCCTTGGGTACCCGCTTGATCCGGCCGAACACCCCCACCCGTGACAGCAGGGCCGCCACGTCATCAATCAGCTGGCGACTGGTCGACGCGTAGTAGATCCGGCCGATACTGCGCTTGGCGTCCCAAATCACCGATCCGTCGGTGGCCCACAGGTGCCGCAGGAACAGCGCCACCTGATCGTTCGGCAGCGCGAAAACCTCTTGCGGCACGAACTTCTCGTAGCTGCGCTTGCCGAACAGCCCCAGCCCATCGAGCCACGCCGCGATCGGATTGCGCTTACCGTGCGTCAGGTGGAACGGCGCCGGCAGCCGCAACGTGGTCACCCGCGCCGCCGGGTACTCGTCGCGCACCGCCATCACCCCGAAGTGCATGGCCGCCGCGGTCACCGCGGTCAGGTTCGCCTCGTCGATCGACGCATACCGGATCGGCTGGTTCTTCACGCACGACCCGTCGCCGATCATGTGCGCCAGCAGAATGACCTCGCTGTTTTCCATCCGCGTGGTCTCTACCGGCTCGGGCACCCGCCGCGGCACCGCCAGGCGGTCCCCGACGTTCAAGTCGCCCAACGCAACCCAACCGTCCAGCGTGAGGAACGGGTGATTCGCGGTGGCCTCGACCTCACGGCCCGAGGCCATCCGCAGCTTGAACACCTCGCGGTGTCCGCTGGGGAACACGTTGGTCATCGGCCGGGCCACCATCCGCAGCCGCTCATCCAGCGACCACACCAGGGGGCGCTCCCCCGTCCGCATCAACTCGCCCAGGGTGACCTCGGAGCCGTTGTCGGCCCGCAGGATTCGCGTCGAGGCGGTCAGGCAGCCCGATTCACGCAGATCCGAGAGCATCGGCTTCTTGTCGGTGCGCTGCTCGGGCCCACGGTTGAGCTGGCTGAGCGCAATCACCGGAAGCTCCAGCTCCTTGGCCAGCAGCTTGAGGTGCCGGGAGAACTCCGAGACCTCGATCTGGCGCGACTCGACCTTCTTGCCCGAGGACATCAGCTGCAGGTAGTCGACCACCACCAGGCGCAGGTCGGCCTTCTGCTTGAGCCGGCGGGCCTTGGCGCGTATCTCCATCATGGTCAGGTTCGGTGAGTCGTCGATGTAGAGCGGCGCTTCGCTGATCTCACTCATCCGCCGGGCCAGCCGGGTCCAGTCGTCGTCGGTCATCCGGCCCGAGCGCATGTCGCCCAGCTTGATCTTCGCCTCGGCCGACAGCAGCCGCATCACGATCTCGGACTTGCCCATTTCCAGGGAGAAGATGACGCTGGGCAGTCGGTTCTTGATCGAGCACGACCGCATGAAGTCCAGGGCCAGCGTGGAGTTGTGGGTCGGCACCATGCCTCGGCCGGCCAGGTAGAGCCGCTCCGGGTTGTCCACCTGCACGCAGCGCACCGCCACGCTGGGCACCCGCCGCACCGACACCAGGCTCAACGCCGGCGCCAGCAGCGCGGTGCCCCCACCGGCCCGCACCGCCGAACCCGCCGGGGCGATCCGGTCCAGCCCGCAGCGCAACTGCGCGGTAGTCCGCACACCCGCGTCCGTCGGCCACAGATGCTCGGCGTCGGCGACGATCACCGTTCCGTCGGAGAACTCGACTTCGTAACAGGGCCGGCCCAACAGGATGCCGGTGGCGGCCACGACGCGGGTGGGCTGCCCGTCGGCGTCCAGCAACTGATCACCGACCGCCACCTCGCCCATCGTGGTCCACCCCGTTGGGGTGGCCAGGGGCGTCTTCAAGCACAGTGCCTTCCCCATGCCCGGCCGCGCCGCGATGATCACCATCTGCCCCGGGTGCAGCCCGTTGGTCACCTCATCCAGATCGGTGAACCCGGTCGGCACACCGCGCGCGATGCCGCCGTGCGAGGCGATCGCGTCGATCTCGTCCATGGTGGGCTGCAGCAGGTCTTCCAGGGGGACGAAGTCCTCCGAGAGCCGGCGGTCGGCGACGTCGTAGATCTCGGCCTGGGCGCGATCGACCACCTCGGCCACATCGGCGCCCTCCGCGCCGGCGTAGCCGTACTGCACCACCCGGGTACCGGCCTCCACCAGGCGGCGCAGGATCGCCTTCTCCGAGACGATCCCGGCGTAGTAGCCGGCGTTGGCGGCCGTGGGCACCGTGGAGATCAGGGTGTGCAGATAGGGGGCGCCGCCCACCCGGCGCAGCAGGCCCCGGCGGTCCAGCTCGGCGGCCACCGTCACCGCGTCAGCGGGCTCACCGCGGCCGTAGAGGTCCAGGATCGCGTCGTAGATGTTCTGGTGCACCGGGCGGTAGAAGTCGCTGGGGCGCAGCCGCTCCAGCACGTCGGCGATGGCGTCCTTGGACAGCAGCATCCCACCGAGCACCGACTGTTCGGCGGCGACGTCCTGGGGTGGCTGACGGCCGACGTCCTCACGGGGCGGTTCCTCGAGCTCAGACTGCCCACGGTCGTCGACAACCGCCATCCGCTCGCCTCCTTCGCCGCATGATCGAACGTCTATTCGACGCATATGCCCGACCATATCCGCAGGCTCTGACAAACCTCGCCGCGTCGTGCCGGGTTGACGCTAGGCGTTGCTGGCAGGCGCAACAACCGGGCTTGTTCACAAAGGTGTGGATGACGTGTGTACACCGGCCCTCCACTTGTTTGGGATGGTGGGGAAGACTTGTGGAGCAACGCTCCGCGGCCGGTCATCACTGCAGGTAAGCGCACCACGCAGGGCGCCCGGGGCTGTGGAGGACAATCCCTTCGGCGTGTCGGCTCAGGTAGACACCTTGGGCGTGTTGTCTTGCCGACGGGTAGACGTCGTTCCACCGTCAGGTGAACAGGCCTCGCGCTACCACACCGGCCAAATGTTTGCCGGAGTTAATTGAAGTTAACTCAAATTCGGCACAGCAAAGCCCCGGCGGTCCCAACCAGGGACCACCGGGGCTGCTGAATGTCTTGCTTAGTTCGCCGCGGTGACGTCGAGCGTGACGTCGACGTTCACGTCGTGGTGCAGGTGCACCGACACCGGGTGGCTGCCGACGGACTTGATGTGCGCCTTGGGCAACCGCACGATCCGCCGGTCCAGGTTCGGTCCGCCGGCCTTCTTGATCGCGGCCACCACGTCAGCGGCGGTCACCGAGCCGAACAGCTTGCCCGAGTCGCCAGCGGTCTTCACCGGCAGCGTGACGGTGCCCAGCGCCTGCAAAGCCTCCTTGAGCTCCTTGGCGTGGTCCAGGTCGCGCACCTGCTTGGTCTCGCGGGCCCGGCGGATGTCGTCGGCCTGCTTCTGCGCGCCGCGCGAGGCGACGATCGCCAGCCCCCGCGGGAGCAGGTAGTTACGGCCGTATCCGTCCTTGACCTCGACAGAGTCTCCGGCCGCTCCGAGGTGGTCCACCTCGGCGGTCAAAATCAGCTTCATCGTTTCGTACTTTCTCTGACTTATGCGATCGGCTAGCGCGCCGACGAGGTGAAGGGCAGCAACGCGACCTCGCGGGCGTTCTTCACCGCGAGCGCGACGTCGCGCTGGTGCTGAACGCAGTTGCCGGTCACCCGGCGGGCGCGGATCTTGCCCCGCTCACTGATGTAGGTGCGCAGCAGCGAGGTGTCCTTGTAGTCGATCACCTGCTTCTTGTTAGAGCAGAACGCGCACTTGCGAGTCTTGATCGGCTTCTCGGGAGCCGGACGCCGCTTGTTGGATTTGGCCATCTACCTGTCTCTTTCGTGCTGTGGTTCGTTAGTTCAGAAGGGCGGTTCGTCGTCGGCGCCACCGAAGGAGCCGGACGCCGGAGCACTGCCCCACGGGTCCTCCGCGGGGGCGCCACCGGCGGACATTCCCGACGCCTGAGACGGCGCGCCGCCACCGCCGCCGAAGCCCCCGCCACCGCCGCCGCGGCTGGCCTTGTTGACCTTGGCGGTCGCGTACTTCAGCGACGGACCGATCTCGTCGACCTCGACCTCGACGACGGTTCGCTTCTCCCCCTCGCGGGTTTCGAAGGACCGCTGCCGCAGCCGGCCGGTGACGATCACCCGCGAGCCGCGGGTGAGGCTCTCGGCCACGTTCTCGGCAGCCTCGCGCCAGATGTTGCACCGCAGGAACAGCGCGTCGCCGTCCTTCCACTCACCGCTCTGCCGGTCATAGACCCGCGGAGTGGACGCCACCGTGAAGTTGGCGACTGCCGCCCCCGAGGGGGT
Source organism: Mycobacterium zoologicum (assembly GCF_020181635.2). NCBI lineage: Bacteria > Bacillati > Actinomycetota > Actinomycetes > Mycobacteriales > Mycobacteriaceae > Mycobacterium > Mycobacterium zoologicum. The sequence continues at coordinate 11,920 of NZ_JAYJJS010000018.1, forward strand.
GAACCGCAGATCCGGATCGGCCGTCAGGTTTCCGACGACGGTGATCGTGGTGTCACCAATGGCCACGGGGCCCTCCTATAGATCGGTGTCGCGCTGCATGTGGAGCTGAGCCTACGCAACGGCGGCGACAGCGGGCTACGACTTGTCGGTGCGCATCACCTTGGTGCGCAACACCGACTCGTTCAGGCCGAGCTGACGGTCAAGTTCGGACACCGTGGCCGGAGCCGCCTTGACGTCGATCACCGCGTAGATGCCCTCGGCATGCTTGGCGATCTCGTAGGCCAGGCGGCGCCTGCCCCAGATGTCGACCTTGTCCACGGTGCCACCGTCTTTGCGGACGACGTTCAAGAACGTCTCCAAGGACGGGGCGACAGTGCGCTCGTCGAGAGTGGGGTCAAGGATGACCATGATTTCGTATGGACGCATGGGAACCTCATCACCTCCTATGGTCGTAGTGCGGCCGTGGATGTGACCACGGCAGGAGGGTCGCCTGCGTCGGCAACCCGGTCAGGCTACCGGAGGCTGGGCTGCGGAACGAAATCGGCCGGGACGGGCGTCCTCGCCGACGACGGGCGCAGCCGGGCCGGCAGCCACGACGGCGGGTTGTCCGGCGCGCCGTCGAACACCCCGCCGGCGGGATCGTCGGCCCACCCGCGGGCCCGCACCAAGTCGCACTGAGGGCGGTAGATCTGCCGGATCACCAGCACGCACAATCCGAACACCGCCACGTCACGCAGCAGCACCACGCTGGTGAACCACTGCTCGGGCAGGCTGCGGTCCGGCACGCTGTAGAGGTAGTACATCCGCGGCACCCACACCAGCGCGTCGACGGTCATCCAGGCCAACAGCAGCCGGCGATGCGGCAACGCCAGCACCGCCAACGGCACCAGCCACAGCGAGAACTGCGGACTCCACACCTTGTTGGTCAGCAGGAACGCGGCGATCAGCAGGAACGCCAGCTGCGCCAGCCGGGGCCGCCGCGGCGCGGTCAGCGCGATGTAGCCGATGCCGACACAGCACAGCGCGAACGACACCGCGACTACGCTGTTGAGCACCACCGGCGGCTCCCACAACCCGAGGTCGCCATCGAACCCGCGCCAGCCGGTCAGTGATCTCACCACGTTGTACAGCGAGTCCATGTCGTCGCCGCGGCGGGAGTTGAGCCGGAAGAATTCGCTCCACCCACGCGGCGCGTAGAGCATCACCGGCAGGTTGACCGCCAGCCAGCTCAGCGCCGCCGTCGACGCGGTGCGCTTGACCTCGGCCAGCCGTCCGGTGCGCAGTCCCAGCACCAGCAGCGGGCCCAGCAGCAGCACCGGGTAGAGCTTGGCCGCCGCGCCCACCCCGAGCAGCACCCCCGCGGCCGTCGGCCGCCGTCGTGCCCAGGCCAGCAGCCCGCAGGTGGCCAACGCGACGGCCAACGCGTCGAAGTTGGTGAAGATCTGGAAGATCACCAGTGGCGAGGCCGCCACCAAGGCGGCATCCCAGATCCGTCGTCCGGCCAGCCCGGACGTGGCCCACACCGTCGCCAGCCAGGCCAGCGCCAGGCCCAGCGCGACGATGTCGAAGAACACCACCACCTCGGCCACCCCGAGCAGCGCCGGGATGGCCAGCACCTTGGCGATCGCGGTATAGGTCTTGGCCAGCGCCATCGCGGCGTACTGGTAGAGCCCGGTGACCACCGGATACTCCATGTAGCGCACCGCAGGCGCACCGTCGTAGCGGGTCTGCTCCTGGCCCTTGCCGTCCTTCTCGACCCAGCTGGACCGGTAGGGGAACTTGCCCTGGTCGAGCAGCTCGGCGGTGTAGAGCGGGACGACGTCGGAGTAGCACAGCTCGAAGTAGGCCCGCTCGTTGTCCCAGTTGGCCACCCGCTGGTCGGGGCCACCGGTGCCGGCGCTCTGCAGGCAGGCCGCCTTACTGGTCCAGCCCAGGGCCAAAAACAGCACGGCGATCAGGAACATCACCCGCAGTGGGGTCATGAACCGGGTCCGCCCGATCAGTGCGTGTCGGCCCACCGGCCCGCCGATGGTGCCCGATAGCGCATGGGTGAGCGCGTCGGTGCGGCTCGGCAGGTCTCGATCGTCGGCGGTGCGCAGGTCCGTGGCCATCCGGCGTGGCGAACGGACCAGCCGTTCGGCGATCTCTTCGGTCACGGCACGGCTTCCGGCGGAGGCGGAGGCGGCGGCTCCGGCGGCGGCGGTGGTGGCGGCGGCGGCGGAGGTGGTGGCGGCGGCGGCGGCGGTGGAGGCGGTGGTGGAGGTGGTGGCGGCGGCGGTAGCGGCGGCGGCGCGAACGGCTCCGGCAGCGGCGGCAGGGGCGGCGGCGGCTCGTTCCAGTCCTGCTGCGGCGCCGGGGACCAGTCGTTCTGCACCGGTACAGGTGTGGCAGCCGGCACCCCGGCGAAGCCGCCGATGTCGGTGGGCTTGGGGAACTGCACCGCGGGCTCGCCCCACAGCGCGCCGTCCATGCTGGCTTTCCAGATGTCGGCGGGCAGCCCCGCGCCGTACACCGGCCCGCCCCACTTGTTGGTCAGCGGCTCGTCGCCGGTGGTGGTGCCCACCCACACCGCCGTGGACAGGGTCGGGGTGTAGCCCACCATCCAAGCGTCCCGGTTGGCCCCGGTGTCGCCCAGCTGGGTGGTGCCGGTCTTGGCTGCCGCCGGCCGGCCGGCCAGGTCGTGCCCGCCCGAATAGCTCGGGATCGCCTTCATGGCGTCAGTGACGTTGTCGGCGACCGCCTTGGGGATGCGTTGCTCGCCGGAGTCCTTGGCCGCCGCGATGTCGTAGAGCACCCGGCCGTCGGCGCCCACGACCTTCTGGATGAAGTACGGCCGGTGGTAGATCCCCGAGTCGGCCAGCGTGGCGTACGCCGATGCCATGTCGATCACCCTGGTCTGGTACTGCCCGAGCACGACGCCGTTCTCCGGGGGCCCGCCCAGTCCGTCTTGCGACAGGGTGTGCGGCACGCCCGGGAAACTCTCGGCGACGCCGGCCTCGTGCGCGGCGTCGGCGACATCCTTCGCGCCGTGCTTGAGCTTGAGCATCAGCCGGTAGTAGACCGTGTTGAGGGAGCGCTTGAGCGCCTCGGCGATGTTGCAGGTGCCGCAGCTGGCTCCGCCGACGTTGCTGATCTTGGTCTTGCCGACCGTCAGAGGGCCGCTGTCGATCTCGGTGCCCAGACCGATGCCCTGCTTGAGCGCGGCCACCAGGGCGAACACCTTGAACGACGACCCGGTCTGCAGGCCGGCCTGGGCGAAGTCGAAGCCGCCGGCCTCGTCGCCGCCGTAGTAGGCCTTCACCGCGCCGTTGCGCGGGTCGATCGAGACCACCGCGGTGCGCATGTTCGGTTTCTGCCCTGCCATCACCGAGCCCACCGCCTTCTCGACGGCGCGCTGCGCCTTCATGTCGATGGTGGTGGTGACCCGCATGCCCTGGAAGTTCAACGTCTGCTCGTCCATGCCGAACATGTCGAGCAGTTCTTCGGTGACCTGGCGCTGAATCAGCCCGTTCGGCCCGGAGGCGCGGTCGGCGTTGCGCGCCTGATCCGGTGGCACGGTGGTGGGGAAGAACTGCTTGGCACGTTCGCTCAACGACAGCGCACCGGTCTCCACCATGCCGTCGAGCACCCAGTTCCACCGGGCGACGGCCCGCTCGCGGTTGATCGCCGGATCCAGAGTGGACGGCCGCTGGATGATCGCGGCCAGTAAAGCACCCTCGGAGAGGGTCAGGTCCTCGACCCGCTTGTCGAAGTACGCCCGCGCCGCCGCGGCGATCCCGTAAGTGGTCCGACCGAAGTAGATGATGTTGAGGTAGGCCTCCAGCACCTCGTCCTTGGGCCACTCCTCGGACATCTTGGTGGCGATCACCAGCTCTTTGGCCTTGCGGATCAAGCCGCCCAGACCGGCCCGGGCGTCACCGACGAGGGCGTTCTTGACGTACTGCTGGGTGATCGTCGAGCCGCCCTGGGTGTCACCACCGAGCAGGTTGTTCTTGATCGCCCGGAAGAACCCCGAGGAGGAGTAGCCGGAGTTGGTGTAGAAGTCGCGGTCCTCAGCGGCCAGCACCGCGTCGCGCACGTGGACCGGCACCTGGTCGATGGTGACGTCGACCCGGTTGCCGTCCGGCGGAACGATTTTCGCCAGTTCGGTGCCGTCGGCCGCCAGGATCGTCGACACCTGGGTGGTGTGGATGCTGTCGCGTTCGGGGATCGCGACCGTGTGATAGGCCATGCCGAAGGTGATCACCGGGGCCACCAGCATCAGCGCGATCGCGGCGTAGGCGACGCGGCGCACCACCACCCAGTTCACCCGGCGCCGCGCCCGTTCGTCGGCTTCCTTGGCGGCGTCATCGGCCGCCGGCTCATCCGGGGTCGCCGGTTTTGCGTCGTCGGGCCGGGGCCGCGCCAGGGCGGCCTTCACCTCGTCGATGGGATCGTGCAGATCCGGCTGGCCGGGCTCGGCCTCTTCCGGCTGCTCGTCGACCGGTGGTTCGCGGTGTTCTGCCTCGGTGCTTCCGGGTGCCGGCGCTCTCGGGCCGTTAGTCGTCACGATCGGCGGGCATATCCCACGCGTCGCTGCAGTCGCATGACGAACAGATTACGTGGGCGCTCGTCCGGTGGCGCGCAAACGCGTCAGATAACTGGCCAGAAGTGAACTCCCGCTACGGGATCGGGGATTGCTGCTCAGCTCCCTGCGGAGGTGGCTCGGCCCCGGCCGGTGGTGGCGGTGGTGCCGCCGGCGGTGGTGCCTGCGGCTGTTGCTGCGGAGCAGGCGGGCCGACCGGCACCGTGGTGGGCGGGCCGATCGGAATGGTGATGCCCGGGGCGATCTCGATGGTCGGCTGGATGACGGTCTCCTGCGGCGGCGCCGGCACCGGACTGTTATCCATCTGCGGCGGTGGCGCCACATACGGCACACCCGCGTAGCCGCCGATCTCGGTCGGCGTCGGGAAGCTCTCATTGGTGGTGCCCTGCAGGGCGCCGTCCATGGTGGCCTTCCAGATGTCGGCGGGGATGCTCGCCCCGTACACCGGGCCGCCCCACTGGTTCACCAGCGGCTCGTCGCCCCCGGTGGTGCCCACCCAGACCGCGGTCGACAGCGACGGCGTGTAGCCGACCATCCACCCGTCCCGGTTGGCTCCGGTGTCGCCCAGCTGGGTCGTGCCGGTCTTGCTCGCCGACGGCCGCCCGCCGGCCAGATTGTGCCCGCGCGACCAGCCAGCGATCGGCGCCATGGCCGCGGTGACGTTGTCGGCGACCGCCTTGGGGATGCGCTGCTCGCCGGTGTCCTCGGCGGTGTCGGCGTCAAAGAGCACCTCGCCGTGGGCGTTGACCACCTTCTGTACGAAATGCGGCGGGTGGAACACCCCCGAGTCGGCCAGCGTGGCGTACGCCGACGCCATGTCGATCACCCGGGTCTGGTACTGCCCCAGGACCACACCGCCCTCGGGCGGCCCGCCGTCCTGCGAAAGGGTATGCGGCACACCGGGGAAACTCTTGGCGACGCCGGCCGCATGCGCCGCGTCGGCGACGTCCTGCGCACCGTTCTTGAGCTTGAGCATCAGCCGGTAGTAGGCGGTGTTCAGCGAGCGCTTGAGCGCCTCGGCGATGTTGCAGGTCCCGCAGCTCTCACCCTCGGCGTTGGTGATCTTGATCCGGCCGTTCTCGACGGTCAGCGGCGAACTGTCGATCTGATACCCCAGCCCGATGCCCTGCTCCAGCGCGGCCACCAGCGCGAACACCTTGAACGACGAGCCGGTCTGCAGCCCCGCCTGGGCGAAGTCGAAGCCGTTGGCATCCGCGCCTCCGTAGTAGGCGCGTACCGCACCGGAGCGAGGGTCGATCGAGACCACCGCGGTGCGCATGTTGGGGATCTGGTCCTTGAGATAGGTGTCCACCGCATCCTCGGCGGCGTCCTGCGCCTCGGGGTCGATGGTGGCGGTGATCTGAAGACCCTGGGTGTTCAGTGTCTCCTCGTCGATGTTGAACAACTCCAGCAGTTCTTTGGTGACCTGGCGCTGGATCAGCCCGTTGGGACCGGTGGTGACGTTCTGCGACTTGGCCAGATCCGGCGAGACCGTGATCGGAAAGTCTTGTCCGGCACGTTCTTCGGCGGACAGTGCGCCGGTCTCCACCATGCCGTCGAGCACCCAGTTCCACCGCTCCACCGCGCCCTCGGGGTCGACGGCGGGGTCCAGGGTGGACGGCCGCTGAATCAGCGCCGCCAGCAGTGCCCCCTCGGCCACATCCAGCTGCTCGACGGGCTTGTCGAAGTAGGCGCGCGACGCCGCGGCGATCCCGTACGAGCCGCGACCGAAATAGATGATGTTCAGATAGGCCTGCAGCACATCGTCTTTGGGCCACTCACTGGACATCTTGGTGGCGATCACCAGTTCCTTGGCCTTGCGGACCAGCCCGCCCAAGCCAGCCCGCGCGTCACCGACCAAGGCGTTCTTGACGTACTGCTGGGTGATCGTCGAACCGCCCTGGGTGTCACCGCCGAAGATGTTGTTCTTGATCGCCCGGGCGAAGCCGGAGACCGAGAAGCCCGGGTTGGAGTAGAAGTCGCGATCCTCGGCGGCCAGCACCGCGTTGCGGACGTACACCGGCACCTGGTTGATATTGATGTCAACCCGATTACCTTCCGGCGGAACGATTTTCGCGAGCTCCGTGCCGTCCTTGGCGAAGATCGTCGACACCTGGTTGGTCCGGATGTCACCGGGTGAGGGCACGTCGGTGATCGAGTAGGCCATCGCGAAGGTGATCACCGGCAGCAGCAGCATGAACGCGAAGGCGGCGTAGCAGCCCCGGCGGATCCACTTCCAGTTGATCCCCAGCCCGCGCAGCCGGTCCAGTGGGTGCGGGGCGGCGGGGCGCTCGCGCTCTTGCTTCGGCTTCTGCGGGTCCTTCGCCGGCGGCTCGCGACGCGGGATGCGGCCGCTGAGCGCCGGCTCACGTTCCGGGGCGGAGCCGTCGAGCGCGGCGCGAACCGCGTCGATCGGGTCGCGCAGGTCGACGGTGACGTTGTCGTCGACCGCCGGGATGATCGTGGTGTGCCGGTCGTCGGGCCCGACCGGAGCACCTTCCGGCGGGTCGTCGCTGTGTCTACTCACTGGCGGTGCGGGCTCCACTGCGTGCCGGGCGGCGGCCCCGAGACCCCTTGGGCGGCTGCGCGATGCCCAACACATACGACTTCACCAGGTGATTCCAGCTGCAGGTGCGGCACACCTCGACCACGTGCACCGAGAATTCCGGGTAGCGCGTGGCCAGCAGCACCAGCTCCTCGGCCGAGCGCGCCGAACCCGAGACCGGCCCCAGGTTGTCGCCGTACACCCACGACACCAGGGTCAATGGCTCCTTGCGGCAGATCGGACAGACCACCGCGCTGGTCTTGCCGTGGTACTTCGCCGCCCGCAGCAGATACGGATTGGCGTCGCACACCTCCGACACCCCGGTACGCCCGGAGTAGACCTCGGCCAGCAGGGAACGACGCCTAAGCGCGTAGTCCACCACCTGTCGCTGCAATCGCACGGTGACCAGAGTACGTCGGGTCGCAGGCGACCGGAGCGATGAACGCCCCTTCGCACACCCGCGGGCGGATTCGCCCGTCGTCACCCGCCGCGAACTTCTACCATCGTGGCCGTGGCAACACGGCAGACCAGCGTGACCCGCGCCAAGGACAGTGACCGCGACGACACCTGCCGCATCCTCGACAGCGCGCTGGCCGAGGGTCAGGTGTCCAGCGCGGAACATCGCGAGCGGATCAGCGCGGCCACCCGGGCGGTGACGCTCGGCGATCTGCACGCGCTGGTCGCCGACCTGCAGAATGCCGACGCTCCGGTACAGCTGCCCGCCCTGACCAAACCGCTCAAGATGGGCAGCCGCGGCCTGGCGCTGGGCGCGCTCGGGGCGGCGATCCTGGTGGGCATCGGCATCGGCTGGGGGGTCTACGGCAATACGAGCTCCCCGCTGAGCTTCACCTCCGACCCCGGCGCCAAGCCCGACGGCGTCACTCCGGTGGTGCTCACCCCGCCGCGGCAGCTGCACTCGCTGGGCGGACTGAGCGGGCTGTTCGAGCAGGCCCGCACGAAATTCGGCGACACCATGGGCTATCGGCTGGTGGTCTACCCGGACTACGCGTCGCTGGATCGGCCCGACCCGGGCGAACCGCGCCGCCAGCTCAACTACTCCTACCGCGGTGGATGGGACTCCCCGAGCAGCTCGGCCACCAGCAGCCGCGGCACGGCGGTCGACCTGAGCAGGTTCGACATGAAGGCCACGGTGGGGATTCTGCGCGGAGCGCCCGAAACCCTGGGAATCAAGGCCTCCGAGGTCAAATCCACCTACCTGATCATCGAGGGCTCGACGGATCCGACCGAGCCGGGCACGGTCACGCAGTCGATCTACGTCTCCAGCGACTTCGGCAGCGGCTACATCTCCCTCGACGGGGCCGGCAACGTCAAACGGATCAACTACCCGTCCTGAACTGCTGATTTCCCACAGCACAACAATTGGCGAATAATGACCGGTTAGGTCTGGTTATATCGGCGCGATACTATGGCGCGAACCGTCGACCGGTCGTAACCGAACATCATAGGAGGTGTCTCGAGTGCTGGAGCTTGCCATCCTCGGCTTGCTGCTCGAGTCACCGATGCACGGCTACGAACTGCGTAAGCGGTTGACCGGTCTGCTGGGTGCGTTCCGGGCGTTCTCCTACGGCTCGCTGTATCCCGCCCTGCGGCGGATGCAGACGGCCGGGATGATCGTCGAGGACGCCGCCCCGACGGGAACTCCGGTGCGCCGGGCCCGCCGGGTCTACCGGATGACCGACGCCGGCCGTCAGCGCTTCAACGAACTGGTGGCCGACACCGGCCCGCAGAACTACACCGACGACGGCTTCGGGGTGCACCTGGCGTTCTTCAACCGCACCCCCGCCGAGGCGCGGATGCGGATTCTCGAAGGCCGGCGCCGCCAGGTGGAGGAACGCCGGGAAGGGCTGCGCAACGCGGTGACGCGGGCCAGCAACTCGGTGGACCGCTACAGCCGCGGACTGCACCAGCTCGGACTGGAGTCCAGTGAGCGGGAGGTCAAGTGGCTCAACGAACTGATCGCGGCCGAACGGGCCGCGGGGCAGCACAACACAGCACATCAGCAGTGAAAGCAAAAAAGGAGATCGTCGAAAATGACTGAGCAAACGACGGATGTGCGAGTCGCCATCGTCGGCGTCGGCAACTGCGCGTCCTCGCTGGTCCAGGGCGTCCAGTACTACCAGGGCGCCGACGACAGTTCGACGGTGCCCGGCCTGATGCACGTGCGCTTCGGCCCGTACCACGTTCGCGACGTCAAGTTCGTCGCCGCGTTCGACGTGGACGCCAAGAAGGTCGGCTTCGACTTGTCCGAGGCCATCTTCGCCTCGGAGAACAACACCATCAAGATCGCCGACGTGCCGCCGACCAACGTGATCGTGCAGCGCGGCCCGACCCTGGACGGCATCGGCAAGTACTACGCCGAGACCATCGAGGTCTCCGACACCGAGGCCGTCGACGTGGTAGCCGCCCTGCGGGAGGCCAAGGTCGACGTCCTGGTGTCCTACCTGCCGGTGGGTTCCGAAGAGGCCGACAAGTTCTACGCCCAGTGCGCCATCGACGCAGGCGTGGCGTTCGTCAACGCGCTGCCGGTGTTCATCGCCTCCGACCCGGTGTGGGCCAAGAAGTTCGAGGACGCCGGTGTGCCGATCGTCGGCGACGACATCAAGAGCCAGGTCGGCGCCACCATCACCCACCGCGTGATGGCCAAGCTGTTCGAGGACCGCGGCGTCACGCTGGACCGCACCTACCAGCTCAACGTCGGCGGCAACATGGACTTCAAGAACATGCTCGAGCGCGAGCGGCTGGAGTCCAAGAAGGTCTCCAAGACCCAGGCCGTCACCTCCAACCTGACCGGCTCGCTGGCCGGCAAGGTCGAGGACAAGAACGTGCACATCGGCCCGAGCGACCACGTCGCCTGGCTCGATGACCGCAAGTGGGCCTACGTGCGCCTGGAGGGCCGCGCGTTCGGCGACGCCCCGCTGAACCTGGAGTACAAGCTCGAGGTGTGGGACTCGCCCAACTCGGCCGGCATCATCATCGACGCCGTGCGCGCCGCCAAGATCGCCAAGGACCGCGGTATCGGCGGCCCGATCCTGCCCGCATCGGCGTACCTGATGAAGAGCCCGCCCAAGCAGCTGGCCGACGACGTCGCCCGCGCCGAACTCGAAGAGTTCATCGTCGGCTGAGCGACCCGGCATGTCGGAGTTCGCGCTGCTGGCCGGCAACGCCGAACAGGCCGGGGTGACCGGTCCGTTGCCCGCCGTTGCGCGCGTGCAGAGCGGTGACATCAGCGCACTTCGCTTCGGGACCGCGCCGGCGCGCGTGGTGTTCCTGCACGGCGGGGCGCAGAACGCCCACACCTGGGACACCGTCGCACTCGGGCTCGGGGAACCGGCACTGTCGGTGGACCTGCCCGGGCACGGCCGCTCGGCCTGGCGCGAGGACGGCGACTACTCGCCGCAGCGCAACGCCGACACCCTGGTGCCGGTGCTGCGCGAGCTGGCACCGGCCGCCGAACTGGTGGTCGGCATGTCACTGGGCGGGCTGACCGCGATCCGGATGGCCGCCACCACACCGGAGCTGGTTCGTCGGCTGGCGATCGTGGACGTGACTCCCTCCGCGCTGCAGCGGCATTCGCAGATGAGCGCCGCCGATCGCGGAACCGTGGCCCTGGCCGAAGGTGATCGCAGCTTTGCCGACTTCGACGCGATGTTCGACATGGTGAAGATGGCGGCGCCGGGTCGCGATCCGGAGTCGCTGCGCCGCGGCCTGATTCACAACACCCGACAGCTGCCCGACGGCCGCTGGACCTGGCGCTACGACACCATCCGCACCGTCGGCGACTTCGCCCCGCTCTGGGACGACGTCACGGCGGTCACCGCCCCCACGACCCTGATCCGCGGCGGCGATTCGGGATTTGTGACCGACGACGATGTCGCCGAGTACGCCCGGCGTTGCCCGGGTCTGAGCGTGCACGTGGTGGCCGGTTCCGGGCATTCGGTGCAGGGCGATCAGCCCCGCGCTCTGGTCGAACTGCTGCGCGCGGCGCTACCGTGACGACGTGAGCCGTCCCAGAATCGGAGTACAGCTACAGCCCCAGCACGCCCCGCAGTATCGCGCGATCCGCGACGCCGTCCGGCGCTGTGAGGATCTGGGCGTCGACATCGCCTTCAACTGGGACCACTTCTTCCCGCTCTACGGTGACCGCGACGGACCGCACTTCGAGTGCTGGACCATGCTGGGTGCCTGGGCCGAGCAGACCTCCCGCATCGAGATCGGCGCGCTGGTCTCCTGCAACTCCTACCGCAACCCGGAACTGCTCGCCGATATGGCCCGCACCGTCGACCACATCGGCGGCGGCCGGCTGATCCTGGGCATCGGCTCGGGCTGGAAGCACCGCGACTATCGCGAATACGGATACGAGTTCGGCACCGCGGGCAGTCGGCTCGACGACCTGGCGGAGGCGTTACCGCGGATCAAATCCCGGCTGGCCCAACTCAATCCGCAGCCTACCCGTCCGCTGCCGATCATGATCGGGGGCGGCGGAGAACGCAAGACGCTGCGGCTGGTCGCCGAGCACGCCGACCTGTGGCACAGCTTCGCCACCGCGGCGGACTACCCGCACAAGGCCGCGGTCCTGGCCGAGCACTGCGCCGCGGTGGGGCGCGACGCGACCGAGATCGAGCACTCCGCCGCGGTCGGGGGCGAACAGGGCCGCGCCGCCGTCGACGATGTGCTCGCCGAGGCCGAGACGCTGACCGGACTCGGGGTGCGACTGCTGACCATCGGCTGCAGCGGACCCGACTACGACCTGACCGCCGCCGAAGCGCTGTGCCGATGGCGCGACCGGCGGTGAAGGCGCCCGCACGCCGGGCAGCGCTACTGGGCCGACGGATCTCGGCGTGCATCGCCACCTGCCTGATCATCGGCGGCATCGCGGTGGCACCCCCGGCGGCAGCGGTACCCGACCAGTGCTACCCGGCCGGTGAGCAGGCCGCGGTGGCACTGCCGCCGAAGCTGGCCAATGCCAAACGTCCCCGCGAGGACAAATACACCACCGCCGGTGTGGAACCACTGGATTCGATCGACATCACCAAGTTGGGTCTGAGCACTCCCGGGGTACTGACGGTGGGCACGCTGACCGAGAGTCCGCCGTCGAACTGCATCAACGCCAAGGGCCGCTACACCGGTTTCGACAACGAACTGCTGCGGGCCATCGCCAAAAAGCTGAGCCTGCGGGTGTATTTCGTGGGCACCGACTTCTTCGGGCTGCTCGCCCAGGTGGAGTCGGGGCGCTTCGACGTGGGTTCGGCGTCGATCAACGCCACCGACGCCCGGCGGCGCACCGTCGGCTTCACCAACGGCTACAACTTCGGCTACATGGCGCTGGTGGTCCCCACCGGGTCGCCGATCACCGGATACGACGGCCTGGCCGCCGGCCAGCGCATCGCGGTGGTGCAGGGCACCGTCGAGGACGCCTACGTGGTCGACACCCTGGAGCTGGAGCCGGTGCGGTTCCCGGACCCGATCACGTTGTACGCCAGCCTCAAAAGCCGCCAGGTCGACGCCTGGGTGGCGCCATCGCTGACGGCGCTGAACCTGATGCGCCCGGGTGACCCGGCGAGCGTCGTCGGTGCCACCTTCAGCCCGGCCGGTTTCGAGGCGTACGCGGTGGCCAAAGAGAACCGGGCGCTGATCTCGGCACTGAACTCCGGCCTGGACGCCGTGATCGCCGACGGCACCTGGCCGCAGCTCTACGCCGACTGGGTGCCGCGGCCGTTGCCGCCGGAGTGGCAGCCGGGCTCCAAGTCGGCGGCCACCCCGCACCTGCCGGATTTCGCCGCGATAGCCCAGCGCAATCACAAGGTCGCCGGCGAGTCGTACGCGCCCAAATCGACTCTGGCGCAACTGCGCGATTCCTTCTTCGACTGGGAGCTGTACCGGGCGGCGCTGCCGGACCTGATCAAAACCGGCCTGCCCAACACGCTGCTGCTCACGCTGAGTGGCGGGATCATCGGCCTGGTGGCCGGACTGGGCCTTGCCGTGGCCGGGATCTCGCGCACCCGCTGGCTGCGTTGGCCGGCCCGGATCTACACCGACATCTTCCGCGGCCTGCCCGAGGTGCTGATCATCCTGCTGATCGGGCTGGCGGTCGGCCCGTTGGTGAGCGGGCTGACGCACAATAATCCCTACCCGCTGGGGATCGCCGCGCTGGGCCTGACCGCCGCGGCCTACATCGGGGAGATCCTGCGCTCGGGTATCCAGAGCGTGGAGGCCGGCCAGCTTGAGGCCGCGCGCGCACTGGGTTTCGGCTACCCCGCCACGATGCGCCTGGTGGTGATACCGCAGGGCATCCGGCGGGTGCTGCCGGCGCTGGTCAACCAGTTCATCGCATTGCTGAAAGCCTCCGCGCTGCTGTACTTCCTGGGGCTGGTCGCCGGCCAGCGGGAGCTGTTCCAGGTGGGCCGTGACATCAACGCCCAGACCGGCAGCCTCTCGCCGCTGGTGGCCGCCGGGGTGCTCTACCTGGCGCTGACCATCCCGTTGACGCACCTGGTGAACGTCGTCGACCACCGGCTGCGCCGCGGGCGGCCCGCCGACGCCGAGGATCCCGCCGACCTCGATCCGGTGATCATCGGCCAGGAGATGACATGACCCCGGACATCCCCGCCGGCTCGCGTGAGCCGGTCTCGCTGGCGGCCCAAGGGATTCGACTGTCCTTCGGCCGGAACGAGGTGCTGCGCGGGGTCGACCTGGACGTGCCGGCGGGCAGCACCGCCGCGGTGATCGGGCCGTCCGGCTCGGGCAAGTCGACCATGCTGCGCACCCTGAACCGGCTGCACGAGCCCGACGGCGGCGACGTGCTGCTGGGTGGCCGGTCGGTGCTGGGCGACGATCCCGATGCGCTGCGGCAGCGGATCGGGATGGTGTTCCAGCACTTCAACCTGTTCGGCCATCGCAGCGTGCTGGACAACATCACTCTGGCGCCGCGCAAGCTGCGCGGGCTGTCGCAGGACGCCGCGACCGAGCTCGCGCTGGGCCTGCTGGACCGGGTCGGGCTGCGCAGCAAGGCGGCGTCGCGGCCGTCGGCGCTGTCCGGGGGGCAGCAACAGCGCGTGGCGATCGCCCGGGCGCTGGCCATGCAGCCTCAGGTGATGCTGTTCGACGAGGCGACGTCGGCGCTGGACCCCGAGTTGGTCAAAGGGATTCTGGCCCTGATCGCCGAACTGGGCGCCGACGGCATGACGATGGTGGTCGTCACCCACGAGATGGGGTTTGCCCGGTCGGCTTCGGACACCGTCGTTTTCATGGATCGCGGCAAAGTCGTGGAGAGCGGCCCGCCCGATCAGATCTTCGACGCCGCCGAGACCGAACGCCTGCAGCGCTTCCTTTCACAGGTGTTGTGAGCTGGCTTATCGCCCCTCGTCACGGCCACCGGTTAGACTGGCGAACTATGACCGGGAGCAAAGCCGAAACGCCACAGGTGCCGGCTATCGCCGAGAGCTTGCACCGCTCGCTGGGCAGGCTGTTCTCGATTCTGCGGCGCGGTGACCTCAGCGGCGGCGCGACCACCAGCGAGCTGACCCTGGCACAGTTGTCGATCCTGATCACGCTGTTGGACCGCGGGCCCATCCGGATGACCGAACTGGCCGCCCACGAGCGGGTGCGCACCCCCACCACCACCGTGGCGATCCGCCGGCTGGAGAAGATCGGTCTGGTCAAGCGCAGCCGGGATCCCTCCGATCTGCGGGCCGTGCTGGTCGACATCACCCCGGAGGGCCTGGCCAGTCACCGCGAGTCGCTGGCCAACCGGCACTCCGCGCTGGCGATGATGTTGAGCAAACTCAGCCAGGAAGACCTGGAGACGCTGGCGCGGGCGCTGGAACCGCTGGAGCGGCTGGCGGCCTGTGACGGGATCCCAGCCGAGGCCGCCGACGGCTGCCCGCTGGACTGCACTTGATGCCGAGTGCTCTGATCACCGGTGCCGGCGGCGGAATCGGTTCGGCGATAGCGACGGCGCTGGCACCCACCCACACCCTGCTGCTGGCCGGTCGTCCCTCGGCGCGCCTGGACGCCGTCGCGCAAGCCCTGGGCGCCACCACCTGGCCACTGGATCTGACCGACGCGCACGAAATCGAGTCCGCCGTCGAGCTGGTCGACGAACTCGATGTGCTGGTGCACAACGCCGGGGTGATGGTGCCCGGCCCGGTCGGTGAGTCCTACATCGAGGAGTGGCGCGCCACCTTCGAGGTCAACGTGTTCGGCGCGGTGGCACTGACGCTGGCGCTGCTGCCCGCGCTGCGGGCGGCCCGCGGGCAGGTGGTGTTCATCAACTCGGGAGCCGGACAACGGGTTTCGCCGGGAATGGCGTCCTATTCGGCCAGCAAGTTTGCGCTGCGGGCGTTCGCGGACTCGCTGCGCAACGACGAGCCGGCACTGCGGGTCACCACCGTCTACCCCGGCCGCGTCGACACCGACATGCAGCACGACCTGGTCGCCTACGAAGGCGGGCAGTACGACCCGGCGCGGTTCCTGCGCCCCGAGACCGTCGCCGAGGTGGTGGCCGCCGCGGTGGCCACCCCGACCCTGCACGAGGTCGTGGTCCGGCCGCGCTGAGCTACCCGGTGGCGTGGCGCCTCACCCGGAACAGCCTGGTCTCGCCCCCCACACCCTTGAGTGCGTGGGCGCCCACGAATGACCAGGCGTAGCCGGGTGCGTCGCCGATGGCTTCGCGCGCAGCCCCCTCCACCATGACCTCACCCGGCTCGGCGACGCTGGTGACCCGGCTGGCCACATTCACCGGGCTGCCGAACCAATCCCGGGCCCGGCTCACCGCCCACCCCAACGCGATTCCGGCCCGCAGCTCCGGGAGGT
This sequence comes from Mycobacterium zoologicum, assembly GCF_020181635.2. Lineage (NCBI taxonomy): Bacteria > Bacillati > Actinomycetota > Actinomycetes > Mycobacteriales > Mycobacteriaceae > Mycobacterium > Mycobacterium zoologicum. The sequence goes on from NZ_JAYJJS010000018.1 coordinate 27,882, forward strand.
CTCGAGTGTCGGCAGCCCTGTCGACCAGCTGCAGCGTCGTATCGAGCAGCTTCGCGGGGTCGGCAGAAACCAGCATCACGGCATCGCCGATCGTCTTGACCAGCCGTACCGGCGGGCTGACCACTTCGCGGGCCAGATCGGCAAGGCGTTCAACCAGGCCCACGAGTTCCTCCGGCGGCACCGCCTCACCCAGCCCGGTGAACCCGACCATGTCGGCGAAAGCCACCGCGAGCTGCCGCGCCCCGGGCAGCGCCACCCCGGCCGCCCGTTCGCTGGCGTTGACCTCTTCACCTTCCAGTACCCGCCGCAGCTGAACAAACATGATGTCGCGAATCATGTTTCCCAACAGGGGGATAACAGTACGCACGATCTCCTTGTGGGCTTGAGCGACCTCGAGCTCGGTCAGGCCCGGCCGCATGATCGCCGATATCGTGCTGTACCGGAATGCCGGAACGGCACGGGAGATGCCGTCGGAAAGTCTGCGGATCATCAACAGCACCTGACCCTGATCCAGTCCGACGTCCATAAGCTGCCGTAACCGCACGGCTGCCTCGGCGTCGGCCCGCAACAGTAGGGCGGCGTCGGGGTCGTCCAACCTGGGCAGCCCCAAGGCACGTTCGATGCCCTGCAACAGCGCCAAGTCGATCCCGCCGGCGGCGCTGGCCTCACGTTCGGACACGTACCTGCCGTCGTCACCGAGCTCCCGGTGCGCCGGCATCAGCATCGGAGCGACCGCGGCCCGAATCTGCTCCAAGTCGAAGCCCTGCCCCAAGAGCCAGGCCACCAACTCGGCCCGTTCCTCGCGCGCGCTACCCGCGAGCCCGTCCAGCAGACCCAGCTCCTCCAGCATCTCGCCGAATGCTCCGGTGTCCGCCCCCATCATGACTTCCTAAACCGTTGTCATATAACCAGGTTGACCAGGCGACCGGGCACCACGATGACCTTCTTCACCGGTGCTCCGGACAGGAACGCCTGCACCTTCTCGTCGGCCAGCGCCGCGGCCTTGATGGCGTCGTCGGCCGCGTCGGTGGCAACCGTCACCAGACCCCGCTTCTTCCCGTTGACCTGCACCGGGTAGTCGACGCTGTCGGTGACCAGATACGCCGGGTCGGCGACCGGGAACGGTCCGTGCGCCAGTGAGGTGTCGTGACCCAGCCGCCGCCACAGCTCTTCGGCCAAGTGGGGGGCCAGCGGCGCCAGCATCAGCGCCAACGGTTCGGCCGCCGACCGCGGAACCCCGTCGCGCAGTTCCTTGGTCAGGTGGTTGGTGTACTCGATCAGCTTGGCGGCGGCGGTGTTGTTACGCAGTCCCGCGTAGTCTTCCGATACCCCGACGATGGTGCGGTGCAGCAGGCGCAGGGTCTCGGTGTCCGGCTCGGTGTCGAGCACCCGGGTCTCGCCGGTCTCTTCGTCGACCATCAACCGCCATACCCGCTGCAGGAATCGGTGCGCACCGACCACGTCCTTGGTGGCCCACGGCCGCGACATCTCCAGTGGGCCCATGGACATCTCGTAGACCCTCAGGGTGTCGGCACCGTAGCTTTCGCAGATCTCGTCGGGCGACACCGAATTCTTCAGGCTCTTACCCATTTTCCCGTACTCGGCGAACACCTCGATCTCGCCGTCGGGGCCGGGCAGGTAGAACTTCCCGTCGCGTTCGACCACGTCGACGGCCGGCACATACGATCCGCGGGCGTCGGTGTACGCCGACGCCTGGATGTAGCCCTGGTTGACCAGGCGGCGGTACGGCTCGCGCGAGCTGACATGGCCCAGGTCGTGTAACACCTTGTGCCAGAAGCGGCAATACAGCAGGTGCAGCACCGCGTGCTCCACGCCGCCGACGTAGAGGTCCACCCCGCCCGGGTCGTCCGCGCCGTGCTCGGCCGGGCGCGGGCCCATCCAGTAGGCCTCGTTCTCCGGGGCGCAGAACTGCTCGGAGTTGAGCGGGTCGGTGTAGCGCAGCTCGTACCAGGAGCTTCCGGCCCACTGCGGCATCGTGTTGGTGTCGCGGGTGTAGGACTGCAGTCCGTCGCCGAGGTCCAACTCGACATGCACCCAGTCGGTGGCCTTGGCCAGTGGCGGCGAGGGTTCGCTGTCCGCGTCGTCGGGGTCGAACAGCACCGGTGAGTAGTCGCCGACGTCGGGCAGCTCCACCGGCAGTGCGGTCGCATCCAAGGCGTGCGCGCGACCGTCGCTGTCGTAGACGATCGGGAACGGCTCGCCCCAGTAGCGCTGGCGGGCGAAAAGCCAGTCTCGCAGCTTGTATTCGATGCGCGCCCAGCCGCGGCCCTGGTCCGCCAGGCGCTGCGTCATCGTTTGCTTCGCGTCGGCGACCGACATTCCGTCCAGCGGGCCGGAGTTGACCAGGGTTCCGTCGCCGGCATAAGCGGCCTGCGAGATGTCGCCGCCGGCAATGACTTCCACCACCGGCAGCCCGAACTCGGCGGCGAATTCCCAGTCCCGCTGGTCATGACCCGGCACCGCCATAATGGCGCCGGTGCCGTAGCCGGCCAGCACGTAGTCGGCGATGAAGATCGGAACCTGCTGGTCGTTGGCCGGGTTGGTGGCGTAACCGCCAAGGAACACACCGGTTTTGGTCTTGTTCTCCTGACGCTCCAGATCCGACTTCGCCGCGATCGTCTTGCGGTAGGCCGCCACCGCCTCCGCCGGGGTGGCCGCACCGAACGTCCAGCGCGGGTCTGTTCCGTCCGGCCAGGCCGGCGCGGTCAGCCGGTCCACCAGATCGTGCTCGGGAGCCAGCACCAGATAGCTGGCTCCGAACAGGGTGTCCGGACGGGTGGTGAACACCTCGATGTCGACCGCCGTACCCTCGGCCGGCTGCGCGCTGAACAGCGCCGCCGCACCGGTGGACCGCCCGATCCAGTTGCGCTGCATGGTCTTGACCTTCTCCGGCCAGTCCAGCACCTCGAGATCGTCGAGCAGCCGGTCGGAGTAAGCGGTGATGCGCATCATCCACTGCCGCAGTCGTTTCCGGAACACCGGGAAATTGCCGCGTTCGCTGCGACCGTCCGACGTCACCTCTTCATTGGCCAGCACCGTGCCCAGGCCCGGGCACCAATTGACCATGGAGTCCGAGCGATACACCAGTCGGCGGGCGTCGACGACGTCCGCCTTCTCACCTGCCGACAACTGCGCCCAGTCCCGGTCGTCGTCGAGTGTGCGTGTCCCCGAATCGAATTCGGCGATCAGCTCCGATACCGGGCGGGCCTTGTTGGCGGCGGCGTCGAACCAGGCGTTGTAGATCTGCAGGAAGATCCACTGCGTCCAGGTGTAGAAGTCCACGTCAGTGCTGGAGAAGCTGCGCCGGTTGTCGTGGCCGAGCCCGAGCCGCCTCAGCTGGCGACGGAAATTCTCGATGTTGGCCTCGGTGCGGATCCGCGGGTGCGTGCCGGTCTGGATGGCGTACTGCTCGGCGGGCAGGCCGAACGCGTCGAACCCCAGTGCGTGCAACACGTTGTGTCCGGTCATCCGGAAGTAGCGGGCATAGACGTCGGTGGCGATGTAGCCCAGCGGGTGCCCGACGTGCAGGCCGTCCCCGGACGGATACGGGAACATGTCCTGGACGAACATCTTGGCGGCGGGAATCGCCGATCCGTCCACCGGTGCCAGCGCGCCGACCGGGTTGGCGACGTGGAAGGTGTCTGCGCTCTCCCAGTGGTCCTGCCAGCTGCCTTCGATCTGCCCGGCCAGGGCCGCCGTGTAGCGATGCGCAGGTGCCTGGTCGCTGGTTTCGTGCAGCGGTCCGGCGGTGGTCGGAGCTTCGTTCACCTCAACAGGGTAAAGGGCGCTCTCGGCACAGCTTGGTCTCGGTTGCGTTGCGGGCCGATGTGGGCTTCGTTCCAGGTCGGTTGCGGCGCTGGCGGGCACCTCACCTGCTGGTTACCGTCGATTCAAGGCCGGGGCAGCGTCGCCCGGCCCGCCCGTGGAAGGACCCTGAGCAAGATGACTAACACCACCCGCCGCTTGCGGCTTCTGGTCGGCTGCACCGCCGTAGCGGCGGCGGGGATCTGCGGCCCGAGCGCCACCGCCGATCCCCAGCCGGTGCCATCGAACCCGTACGGCCCGGTCACCGCACCCGCAGCACCGGCCGCTATGCCGGTGACGTCCGCCACGACGGCCGGTGCCCCCGTGCAGGCACCCATGCAGGCACCCGCGCCCGCGCAGGTTGCGCCGAATGCGGTCCTGCCGGCGGCCACCGGCACCCTGCGCGACTACTTCGCCGCCCACAAGGTCCAGCTGGAGCCGCAGCAGGCCACCGGCTTCTCCGCGTTCAACATCACCCTGCCGATGCCGACGGGCTGGACACATGTCCCCGACCCCAACGTGCCGGACGCGTTCGCCGTCCTCGCCGACCGGCACAGCGGATCGCTGTACGCGCCCAACGCCCAACTCGTGGTCTACCGCCTGGTGGGACAGTTCGACCCGAAGGAGGCGATCAGCCACGGCTACGTGGACAGTCAGCAGCAGATGGCCTGGCAGACCACCAACGCCTCCCTGAACGACTTCTGCGGATTCCCGTCGTCGGTGATCGAGGGCACCTACCGCGACGCCGACATGACGCTGAACACCTCTCGTCGGCACGTGATCGTGCCGGCGGCCGGCTCGACCTATCTGGTCTCGCTGACCGTGACCACCGGCGCCGGGCGCGCGATCGGTGCCGCGCCGGCCACCGATGGGATCATCAACGGGTTCCGGGTGAGCTTGCCCGGAGCCCCGCCGTCGCCCTGATCAGCCGCCTCGTATCCTTGAGCCCATGCAGATCATGGGTGTGTTGTGCCTGGTTGCGGCCGCGGTGTCGCTGATGTTCGGAGTGCGGACCCTGATGCGGCCGCTGACCGGCGACCCCGAACAGCTGGTGCTGCGGGCGGTCGCCCCGGCCCAGATCGCGGTCGGCGTGATCCTGGCGGTGGGTGGCGCGCTGGTGCTGGCCGGCCCGCCCGCGGTGGCGTTGCTGGCGCTGATCATCTCGATCACCGCCGCACTGGCCATCCTGGCGGCCGGAGCCTGGCAGGGCGCCCGCTTCGCCGCCCGGCAGTCCGAGCTGGTCTCGGCCGGCGGCTGCGGTGCCGGGTGCGGGTGCGCCGCCAGTGCGCCCGTCGAGACCGCGCCGGTTGAGCAGGGGAGCTGTGGTTCGGGCTGCGGGTGCGCGGGCGAACCGGAACCGGAGCCGGAGCCTGCGTCGGGGTGCGGCAGCGGTTGCGGCTGCAGCTGATTCAGTTGCGGCTGATGTCGATCGGGTGGGTGGCCAGCAGCGCCGTCGGCCAGGGCTGACGCCGCAGCGCCCGGCCCCACAAGTCCACCCGCGGCGGCGCCATCACATCCGACGGCAGCGCCGACAACACGACCCAGTCGTCCCGCTCGATCTCGCCCTCAAGCTGGCCGATGGTCCAGCCGGCGTAACCGGCGAAAATCCGTACCCCCTCGACGTACGGGGCGATGGTGTCCGGTTCCGCGTCGAGGTCGACCATCACCAACCGGCCGTCGATGTGGCGCAGCCCCGGCATGCCGGTGGGCTCAACGCCGACCTTGAGCAGGCCGACGCACAGGGCCGCGTCGCGTTTCACCGGGCCGCCCACGAACATGGTCTTGGGTTTTGCGGCCAGCTCGGACCACTGCGGCAAAACATTGTACACCGCGGTTTCGCTGGGCCGGTTGAGCACCACGCCCAGGGTGCCGCCGTCGTTGTGCTCGACAACGTAGATCACCGTGCGACGAAAGGTGGGCTCGAGCAGGTCTGTGTTGGCCAGCAGCAGCGTGCCGGCCCGTACCCGATGCGCGGCGGGCGCGACGTAGTCCTCGGGGTCTTCAGGTTGCGCCACCCTCCCATAATGGCACCCCCACCCGACGATCGTGGGAGAGCTGTGCCAAACGCCAAGAGGCGTCGAAGATTTGTACTCTGGTCTGGGGCCGGTGCCACCGCGACAACCGCCCTCCTCGGGAAGTAGGTCTTGTGGTGGACACCCGTGCACCCGCACACCTGTGGCGCGCAGCGCGCAGCCTGCCGGACTTCTGGCGCCTGCTGGAGCTGCGTGCCGCAAGCCAATTCGGCGACGGACTCTTTCAGGCCGGCCTGGCCGGTGCGCTGTTGTTCAACCCCGACCGGGCCGCATCGCCATGGGCGATCGCCGGCGCGTTCGCCGTGCTGTTCCTGCCGTATTCGGTACTGGGGCCGTTCGCCGGGGCACTGCTGGACCGCTGGGACCGTCGCTCGGTGCTGGTGGCGGCCAACCTCGCGCGGCTGGTCTTGGTGATCGCCATCGCGGCGCTGCTGGCGACCGGAGCCGGCGACCTGCCGGTGTTGTGCATTGCGCTGATCGCCAACGGATTCACCCGGTTCACCGCGTCGGGGCTGTCGGCGGCACTGCCCCATGTGGTGCCGCGCGACGACGTCGTCACGATGAACGCGCTGGCGATAGCGACCGGCGCGGTGGCCGCGTTCGTCGGCGCCAACTTCATGCTGGTCCCGCGCTGGCTGGTGGGCGCCGACGACCGTGGGGCGGCGTCGATCATCGCCGCGGTGGCGATCCCGGTCACCATCGCGCTGGTGCTCTCCCTGCTCTTCGGCGCGCACGTGCTCGGGCCCGACGACACCAAGCGCACCATTCACGGTTCGGTGCTCTATGCGGTGACGACGGGTTGGCTGCACGGCATCCGCACGGTGCGGGCCCGGCCGACGGTGGCCTCCACCCTGGCCGGGCTGGCCGCGCACCGAATGGCGTTCGGTATCAACACCTTGCTGGTGCTGGTGCTGGTCCGCCACGTCGGCGAGCACACGGTGTCCGGCCTGGGAACGACCGCGTTGTTCGTCGCCTCCGCGGGTGCCGGGTCGTTTCTGGCCACCGTGCTTACCCCGCCGGCGGTGCATCGCTGGGGCAGTTATGCGACCACCAACGGGGCACTGATCGCGGCCGCGGCGATCCAGCTGGCCGGCATCGGGCTGTACCTGCCGGTGCTGGTGCTGTGCGGATTCCTGCTCGGGGTGGCCGGGCAGGTGGTGAAACTGTGCGCCGACACCGCCATGCAGATCGACGTCGACGACGCGCTGCGCGGGCACGTCTTCACCGTGCAGGATTCCCTGTTCTGGGTGTCGTTCATCATCGCCGTGGCCGCGGCCGCGGCGGTGATCCCGCCCGATGGCCAGGTGCCGGCACTGATCGTGGCCGGCTCGCTGCTCTACCTGGCCGGACTGGCCGGGCACGCCGTGATCGGGCGCAGCCGCGAAGCGGTCGGGGCCTAGGGTAGGCAGATGGCCGAAACCGAATCGATCGTCGCCGATCTCAGCGCCGAAAGCGACGCACTCGATGCGTTGGTGGCACCGCTGGCCGACAGCCAGTGGGGCACGCCCACGCCGGCGGCGGGCTGGACCATCGCCCACCAGATCGGGCACCTGCTCTGGACCGACCGGGTGTCGCTGATCGCCATCACCGACGAGGCCGGGTTTGCGGACGCACTCGCCGAAGCGATGAAGGACCCGGCCGGATTCGTCGATGCCGCAGCCGATGAACTCGCGCAGGTGCCGCCGGCCGAGCTGCTGGCGGACTGGCGCTCGACCCGGGCCCGGCTGCACGCCGAGCTGCGCGGTGTTGCCGACGGCCGCAAGCTGCCGTGGTTCGGCCCGCCGATGAGCGCGGCGTCGATGGCCACGGCCCGGTTGATGGAGACCTGGGCGCACGGCCTAGATGTCGCCGACGCCCTCGCGGTGCGCCGGCCCGCCACCGATCGACTGCGCTCGATCGCGCACCTGGGGGTGCGGACCCGCGACTACGCCTTCACGGTCAACAACCTGACGCCGCCGACCGAACCGTTTCACGTGGAACTACACGCCCCCGGCGGCGGAGTGTGGGCGTGGGGCCCGGTAAACGCCGAGCAGCGGGTGGTCGGGTCGGCCGAAGACTTCTGCTTCCTGGTCACGCAGCGCCGCGCGCCGGCCGAGTTGGATCTGGTCGCCGACGGCGCCGATGCCCAGCGGTGGCTGGAGATCGCCCAGGCGTTCGCCGGGCCGCCCGGCGCCGGTCGATGAGCGCTTGCGCGAAGAGAGCCGGCGGCGCATAGGCCCGGCGCCGGTCGATGAGCGCTTAGTCCTCTCACACCGTCGTCGCCCCGTCCGCGACACCGTCACCGTCGGAATCTGTGAGGTGGACGTCCCACCGGCCGTCGCCGTCGGTGTCGACATACGCCGAGCCGTATCCCCCCGCGCCGTCGCTGATCAGCACCCGATCGGCCCGTCCGTCACCGTCGAAGTCGACCAGCAGATCCTCCGCCCGCCCGTCGCCGCCGAAGTCGACCAGCGGGCCACCGGTGTGTTCGGCACCGTCGAGGTCCAGCCACCGCAACTCCCCCGTCCGGCCCGCCACACCCACCGGGGCACCGTGACCCCAGGTACCGGTTCCGTCGTCGGCGAAGTAAGCCTCGGGCGTGCCGTCGTCGTCGAGATCGAGCACCAGATGGTCGGCGATCCCGTCCCCGTCAAGGTCCACCAACGCGTCGTCGCGCAGCCCGTCACCGTCGAAGTCCAGGCCGATCGCGTCAGGGACCCCGTCCCCGTCGAGGTCGAGGTCCGGAACCCGAGTCCACATCGTCGCGCCGCCATCACCGTCGCCCAGGCAGTAGTCCATACCCGGTTCAGACGCGCGCGTGCGGCTAGCGGTTCCCCTGGTTCCGCCACCAGGCCAGCAGCTCCGCGGTCGCCTCCTCACGCGTCAGCGGACCGCGCTCCAGGCGCAGCTCCTTGAGGTAGCCCCACGCCCGGCCCACCTGCGGGCCCGCCGGGATGCCCAGCAGCGCCATGATCTCGTTGCCGTCCAGGTCCGGCCGCACCCGCTGCAGATCCTCCTGCGCGGCCAGCACCGCGATCCGCTCCTCGAGCTGGTCATAGCTGGCCTGCAGCCGCGCCGCCCGCCGCTTGTTGCGGGTGGTGCAGTCGGCGCGGACCAGCTTGTGCAGCCGGGGAAGCAGCGGCCCGGCGTCGGTGACATAGCGGCGCACCGCCGAGTCCGTCCACTTGCCGTCGCCGTAGCCGTGGAACCGCAGGTGCAGGTAGACCAGCTGCGAGACGTCGTCGACCATCTGTTTGGAGTAACGCAGCGCCCGCATCCGCTTGCGGGTCATCTTGGCGCCCACCACCTCGTGATGGTGAAAACTGACCCCGCCGTCGGCTTCGTGGCGGCGGGTGGCCGGCTTGCCGATGTCGTGCAGCAGCGCCGCCCACCGCAGTACCAGGTCGGGTCCGTCGGATTCGAGATCGATCGCCTGCCGCAGCACCGTCAGCGAGTGCTGGTAGACGTCCTTGTGCTGGTGATGCTCGTCGATCGCCATTCGCATGCCGCCGACCTCGGGCAGCACCACCTCACCCATTCCGGTGGACACCATCAGATCGATACCGGCGACCGGGTCGGCACCCAGTAGCGTCTTGTCCAGTTCGGCGGCCACCCGCTCGGCGGTGATCCGGGCGAGTTCGCCCGCCATGTCCTCGATCGCCGCGCGTACCCGCGGCGCCACGGCGAAGCCGAGCTGCGCGACGAATCGGGCGGCCCGCAGCATCCGCAGCGGATCGTCGCCGAAGGAGTCCTGGGGTGCGGTCGGGGTGTCGAGTACGCCGGCCCGCAGCGCAGCAAGGCCACCCATCGGGTCGAGGAACTCCCCCGGCCCGTCCGGGGTGATCCGGACGGCCATGGCGTTGGCGGTGAAGTCGCGGCGCACCAGGTCGGCCTCCAGCGAATCTCCGAACTGCACCAACGGATTACGTGAGACCCGGTCGTATTGATCGGCGCGGAAAGTGGTGATCTCCACCCGCTGGCCGGCGACCTCGGCGCCGATGGTGCCGAAGTCGATGCCGGTGTCCCACAGCGCGGTGGCCCGGCCCCGAAGGATGCGCTGCACGGCGTCGGGGTGGGCGTCGGTGGTGAAGTCCAGGTCCGGGCTCGGCCGCCCCAGCAGTGCGTCGCGAACCGACCCACCGACCAGGTACAGCTGATGGCCCGCGCCGTCGAACATCGCGCCGAGGTCCCGCAGCACCTCGGCGTGCCGGTTCAGCGCGACCGCCGCCGCGGTCAGCAGCTCGGCATCGGAGTGGGCTTCTGGCACGGTCGATGAGCCTAATAGCGGTCGCAAGCACGGCGAAGTCCAGACCGGCGAGGGACGCAGGTCGGCCCGCGCGTGCCAGCTACTATCGCATGGGTGTCGTCCGACGGTGAAGAAGCCAATCCGGGACGTCGCCGCAGGCGGCGCCGTGGTCGGCGCGCTTCGGGCCCGAAATCCGCTCACACCGAGGCGGCCCCTTCAGTCGACACTCCCGCACTCCCCCGATCAACCCAGCGTCGGCACCGTTCGACGCGGCACGGCCCGGACCGATTGCGCACCGTGCATGAGACCTCCGCCGGCGGCCTGGTGGTCGACGGAATCGACGGCCCGCGCGAGGAGCAGGTCGCTGCGCTGATCGGGCGCATCGACCGGCGGGGCAGAATGCTCTGGTCGCTGCCCAAGGGCCACATCGAAGTCGGTGAGACCGCCGAGCAGACCGCGATCCGCGAGGTCGCCGAGGAGACCGGTGTCCAGGGCGACGTGCTGGCCGCCCTGGGCAGCATCGACTACTGGTTCGTCACCGACGGCCGCCGGGTGCACAAGACCGTGCACCACTACCTGATGCGGTTCTCCAGCGGAGAACTGTGCGACGACGACGTGGAGGTCACCGAGGTGGCGTGGGTGCCGATCCGGGAACTGCCGTCCCGGCTGGCCTACGCCGACGAGCGGAAGCTGGCGGTGGTCGCCGACGAACTGATCGACCGGTTGCAGGCCGACGGCCCGGCGGCACTGCCGCCGCTGCCGGTGAGCGCCCCGTGGCGGCGGCCGCAGACCCACTCCAGCACCCGCCGCTCCCGAGACGGCGAGCGCAGCCCGGACCGGAAGAACGGTCCCGGGCTGGAGCCGTGATCCGTACCCGACGACGCGGTGGGGGTGTTGCGTCCGGCTCCCCCACGGCCCTCACGGCGGTGATCGCCGCCCTGCTGGTGGTGCTCGGCGCCGCTGCCGTCCCACTCGCCGGTGCCGGCGAACCCGATGCCGTGCCGTTCGTCCAGATTCGGGTGGACCTTGTCACCCCGGAAGTGGTCACCACCTCCAGCGCCCCGGTCGTCACCGTCGCCGGCTCCGTCCGCAACGTCGGTGACCGGCCGGTGCGCGACGTGATGGTGCGGCTGGAACAGGCCGGTGCCGTCGCGTCGTCGGCCGGACTGCGCACCAACCTGACCGGTACCAACGACCAGTACCGGCCGGTGGGCGCGTTCACCACCGTCTCCGCCGAGCTGCAGCGCGGCCAGGAGACCCGCTTCAGCCTGTCGGCCCCGCTGCGGTCAGCGAGCCAGCCGGCCCTGAGCATCGACCGGCCGGGCATCTATCCGCTGCTGGTCAACGTCAACGGCACCCCCGACTACGGCGAGCCGGCCCGCCTGGACGACGCCCGCTTCCTGCTGCCGGTCACCGGCCTGCCGCGGACCGGCGCCGAGTCCGATCCACCGGCCGGCGCCGTGCCCCCGGACACCTCCCATCCGGTCGGGATCACCATGTTGTGGCCGCTGGCAGATCGTCCCCGGCTGATGCCCGGCGCGGCCGGCGGCACGGTGCCGGTGCGGCTGATCGACGACGACCTGGCGACCTCCCTGGCGCCGGGCGGACGACTGGACGCGCTGCTGTCCGCCGCCGAGTTCGCCGGCAGCGCCGCGGTGGAGGGCGGCAGGGCCGTCAACCGAGCGCTGTGCCTGGCGGTCGACCCCGACCTGTTGGTCACGGTGAACGCGATGACCGGCGGTTACGTGGTCGCCGACTCCCCCGACAGCCTGACCTCGCACCCGGGCACCGGTCAGGCGGCCGCCACCACCTGGTTGGAGCGGCTGCGCAGGGTGGCACGCGACAGCTGTGTGGCCGCCACCCCCTACGCCCAGGCCGACCTGGACACCCTGGCCCGGGTGGGCGACCCGGGACTGGACGCGATCGCGGTGAGCCGGCCGGCCGAGGTCGTCGACCGGATCCTGCGGGTCAGCTCCACCCGGGGCGCGGTGCTGCTGAGCGACGGGCGGCTGACCGCCGGTGCCGCGGAGATGATCGGCGCCCAGGGTGACGCGGTGGTGATCACCGGCGGCGACTGCGCGGCCCACGATTCGGGCAGCGGCGCCGCCGCGACCGCCGACCTCACGCCCCGGCGACTCTCGCCCCAGCTGGTGGCCGCTCCCTACGACCCTGCGGTCGGTGCGGCCCTGGCCGGACTGGGCACCGATCCGGTGGCGCCCACCTACCTCGACGGCTCCCTGGCCATCCGGCTGCAGCACGACTCGGCCCTGGCCCGTCGTCAAGACGCCCTCGGTTCGATGCTGTGGCGGGCGCTGGAGTCCCCCGATACTCCCGGCGCCCCGCGCGATGAGATCCTGATGCCGCCCGCCTACTGGAAGCCCCGGGCCGACGACGCCCGGGCCGTGCTGACCACCCTGGCCACCGCGCTACGGTCGGGCCTTGCCGTGCCGAAGCCGCTGACCGCGGTGATCGAGGAGGCCGCCGCCGTCACCGCCACGACGGAGCACCCGTTGCCCTCCGGACAGCCGGTGGGCGGTTTCGGGCCGGAGATCGTCAGTACCGTCGCCGGGGACGTCGACCGGCTGTGGCGGCTGACGGCCGCGCTGACCACCGACACCCGCACCGGTATGACCGGTGAGGCCTACACCGCGCCGCTGGCCGAGGACATGCTGCGGGCGCTGAGCCAGTCCGAACCGGCCGACGTGCGCAACCAGGTGGCCACAGAGCGCCTGGGGGTCGTCGGCCACGCCGTCGGCGATCTGATCGGCGCGGTCACCATCGTCAACCCTGCGGGCACCTACACCCTGGCCACCGAACACAGCCCGCTGCCGCTGGCGCTGCGCAACGACCTGGCGGTCCCGGTCCGGGTGCGGCTGCACGTCGATGCGCCACCGGGCATGACGGTGGCGGACGTCGGCGAGCTCGAGCTGCCGCCGGGCTATCTGCCGCTGCGGGTACCGGTGGAGGTGCGGGTCAACCAGCACTTCGTCGTCGACGTGGCGCTGCAGACCCCGGACGGTCTGCCGCTGGGCGAATCGGTGCGGCTGTCGGTGCATTCGAACGCCTACGGCATGGTGCTGTTCCTGATCACCATGGCGGCCACCGCGGTGCTGATCGCGCTGACCGGGCGCCGGCTGTGGCACCGGTTCCGCGGCCAGCCGGACCGCGCCGACTTGGACCGCCCCCGCCCGCCCGACCCGGACCCCGCCCGGTGAGCGCGCCGAATCCGCGGCCGGTCCGCGCGGAGCTGACCGACGCCGCGGTGGTGTCGCGGTCCTGGGGGATGGCGCTGGCCACCCTGGTCAGCCGGATCACCGGGTTCGTCCGCATCGTGATGTTGGCGGCGATCCTGGGAGCGGCGCTGTCGAGCGCCTTCTCGGTGGCCAACCAACTGCCCAATCAGATCGCGGCACTGGTGCTGGAGGCGACCTTCACGGCGATCTTCGTGCCGGTGCTGGCGCGCGCCGAACGCGACGACCCCGACGGCGGCACCGCCTTCGTGCGGCGGCTGGTCACGCTGGCCACCGCGCTGTTGCTGGCCACCACGATGATCTCGGTGGCCGCGGCGCCCCTGCTGGTCCGACTGATGCTGGGCGGTGACCCTCAGGTCAACGAGCCGCTGACGATCGCGTTCGCCTACCTGCTGCTGCCGCAGGTGATCTGCTACGGGCTGTCCTCGGTGTTCATGGCGATCCTGAACAACCGCAACATCTTCGGGGCGCCGGCGTGGGCGCCGGTGGTCAACAACGTCGTCGCGATCGCCACCCTGGTGGTGTACCTGCTGATGCCCGGGGAACTCTCCGTCGACCCGGTGCGGATGGGCAACGCCAAGCTGCTGGTGCTGGGTCTGGGCACCACGGCCGGGGTCATCGCCCAGACCGTGGTCCTGCTGGCGGCGATCCGGCGTGAGCGGATCAGCCTGCGTCCACTGTGGGGTATCGACGACCGGCTCAAGCGGTTCGGCACGATGGCCGCCGCGATGGTGCTCTACGTGCTGATCAGCCAGATCGGGCTGGTGGTGACCAACCAGATCGCGGCCACCTCGGCGGCGTCCGGGCCGGCGATCTACTACTACGCCTGGCTGTTGCTGCAACTTCCGTTCGGGATGATCGGCGTGACGGTGCTGACGGTGGTGATGCCTCGGCTGAGCCGCAACGCCGCCGCCGGCGACGACCCCGCGGTGCTCGCCGATCTGTCCCTGGCCACCCGGTTGATGATGATCACGCTGATCCCGATCGTGGCGTTGATGACCGTCGGCGGTCCGGCGATCGGCAGCGCGCTGTTCGCCTACGGCAACTTCGGCGACGTCGACGCCGGGTACCTGGGCAGCGCGGTCGCCCTGTCGGCGTTCACGCTGCTGCCCTACGCCATGGTGCTGCTGCAGCTGCGGGTCTTCTACGCCCGCGAACAGCCGTGGATCCCGATCGTGATGATCGTGGTGATCACCGCGGTCAAGATCGTCGCCTCGCTGGCCGCCCCGCACCTGACCGACAACCCGGACCTGGTGGCCGGCTACCTGGGCCTGGCCAACGGGCTGGGATTCCTGGCCGGCGCGATCGTCGGGCACTTCCTGTTGCGCCGGCAGCTGCTGCCGCCCGCCGGCCTGGGGGCGGTGCCGGTCCGCCGGGCCCTGCTGGGCACGGAGGTGCTTCGCACCGTCCTGGTCACGCTGACGGCGTCGCTGCTGGCCGGGCTGGTCGCGGTGATCCTCGACCGGGGCCTGAGCGGGCTGACCGATCACGGCGCGGCCGGGTCGATGCTTCGGCTGCTGGTGCTGGGGCTGGTGATGCTGCCGATCATCGCGACGGTCATGGTGCGTGCCCAGGTTCCCGAGGCCGTCTCGGCACTGGCGGCGGTGCGCCGCCGGCTCGCCCCGGAGATCGGCACGTTCAACCGGCCTGCTCACGGCCGAATCGTCCCGTACGCTGAGCAGAACCGTTTGCCCACATCGGGCGGGGAGGAGTTCGACGCTCCCAGCTGGCATACGCCCCCGGCCGACATCGCCGGTGGCCGGAGACCGAAAGGCGCGGATGTGGCCGACACTTCTTCGACGGGCGCGGGGGCGGGCACCACAGCGCAATCGGTAGCTCACCCTGGTGACGATGCAACGCCGGCCAGCGCCCATCTGACACCCGGCCTCAGCATCGCCGGTGGCCGCTACCGGCTGCTGGTGCGGCACGGCGCCACCGCCACGCTGCAGTTCTGGCAGGCGCAGGACACCTCGCTGGAACGGCAGGTGGCGCTGACGTTCGTCGACGTCGATCAGACGATGAACGAAGCCCAGCTCACCGGCGTCCTGTCGCGCACCCAGCGGCTCAGCCAGATCGACCTGCCCGGGATCGCCCGGGTGCTCGACGTCGTGCGGATCGGCGCGGGCGGGCTCATCGTGTCCGAATGGGTGCGCGGCGCCTCCCTGCAGGAGGTCGCCGGCACCGCCCCCTCACCGATCGGTGCCGCTCGTGCGATGAAGTCGCTGGCCGCCGCCGCCGAGGCCGCCCACAAGGCCGGCGCCGCCCTGTCGCTCGACCACCCGGCCCGGGTCCGGGTCAGTATCGACGGCGACGTCACGCTGGCCTTCCCGGCGACGATGCCCGAGGCCAAACCCGAGGACGACATCCGCGGAATCGGTGCCGCCCTGTACGCACTGCTGGTCAACCGGTGGCCCCTGCCGGAGTCCGGCGCCGACTGCGGACTGCCCCCGGCCGACGTCGACGACTCCGGCAACCCGGTCACCCCCGACTCGATCAACTCCGACATCCCGTTCCCGATCTCCTCGGCGGCCGCCCACGCGATCCAGCGGGACGGCGGGATCCGCGGCGCCGCGACATTGTCGAACCTGCTGCAGCAGGCCACCGCGGCGCACGAGCAGACCGAGGTGCTGAACACGGTCGGCGAAGCCCGGCCGCCGGCACGTCCGGCGGTACCGGCACCACCGGACGCCGAGGAGCAGGCGGAGCGTCGGCGGCGCGTGCTGATCGGTATCGGCATCGGCGGAGCGGTCATCCTGATCGCACTGCTGGTGCTGGCCTCGGTGCTCAACCGGATCTTCGGCGACGTCAACGGGCTGGACAAGACGGAGCTCGGCCTGAGCAGCCCCTCGGCGTCGGCCCTGCCGGGTGCCGAGGCGCCCGGCACGGTGCGGCCGACGGTGGCCACGGTCTTCTCCCCCGGCGGCGAGGCCGACCGGCCCCAGGATGCGCGGCTGGCGATCGACGGCAATCCGGCCACCGCCTGGTCGACCGACACCTACTCCGACGCGGTGCCGTTCCCCGGGTTCAAGAGCGGTGTCGGACTGTTGCTGACGCTGCCCAAGCCCACGGTGATCAGCAGCGTCAGCCTCGACGTGCCCAGCACCGGGACCAAGGTGGAGCTGCGCTCGTCGCCGACGCCGCACCCGACCCGGCTGGAGGAGACCACGGTGCTGGTGCCGGCCAAGGCGTTGCAGCCCGGGCCCAACAAGATCTCGGCGGACTCCTCGGAGCCGACCAGCACCCTGCTGGTGTGGATCTCCACCATGGGCAGCACCAACGGTGAGAGTCGCACCCAGATCTCCGAGATCACCGTGCAAGCGGCGTCCTGAGTGGTCCTGAAATCGCCTGTGGACAGGTGAAGTGCCGCTGACCCGTGGGCTGGCTACTGTCCGCGCATGGGGCTCCGGGACCGCAGCGACACCGAACTTCTGGCCGCGCACGTCGCCGGCGACCACACCGCTTTCGGTGAGCTCTACCGCCGCCACGAGCATCGGCTGCGCCGGCTGGCCCGGCGCACCATCGGGTGCCGCGACGACGCCGAAGACGCCCTGCAGGACGCGATGCTCTCGGCGCACCGCGGCGCGGGGTCGTTTCGCCATAACGCCGCGGTCGGCAGCTGGCTGCATCGAATCGTGGTGAATGCCTGTCGGGACCGGCTGCGGCGCAACAGGTTTCACCAGGTGGAGCTACATGACGAGATGTCCTGGGTCGCCGACCGCACCGCCGAGGTCGATACCGCCCTGCAGGTCCGTGCGGCGCTGCGCCGGCTGCCCGCCGGACAGCGGGCCGCGGTGGTGGCCGTCGACATGGCGGGCTACTCGATCGCCGAGGCCGCCGCCGCGCTCGGGGTGGCGCCGGGCACCATCAAGAGCCGATGCGCGCGGGGCCGGGCCCGGCTGGCGATCCTGCTGGGCCGGATACCCTTGCACTGCCATGGATGCAGGTGATCGAGACGGCCGGGGCCACCCGGCGCATTCCAGCCGGCCGCTGCCCCGGTTCAACCGGATCGCCGCCGGTGTCGGCGGTGGCGCCGCACTGCTGGCCATCGCGGTCGGCACGGCGGCGCTGATCCGTTCCCCCGGTGACACCGCCAGCGGCCCGCGCACCCTGGATGCGATCACCGTGTCGGCTGAGCCCACCGCGACGCTGCCGCTGACCGGGCCGGAGATCCTCGCGCTGCTGGACCGCAGCCCCGAGTACGGCGCACTGGCCGACCCGGCCCGCCGGATCGGCTGCCTGGCCGGCCTCGGCTACCCGGCTTCGACCCGGGTGCTGGGCGCCCGCGAGGTAGAGATTCGTGGGCATCCCGGGGTGGTGCTGGTGCTGGCCGGCGAGCAGACCGGCAGCTATGTCGCCGTCGCGGTGTCTCCCACCTGCAGTTCCGCCGATACCGGTCTGCTGGCAGATACCACCGTGCGCAGCCCTTAGCGGCCGCGGGAACATCCTGCCCCTACGCTGACGTTGCTAGCCCCTGAAACCAGATCCGAAAAGGAAAGGCCCTGGATGTCCTCGCAGCCTGAGACGCCGTCGGTCCACGACGTGATCATCATCGGTTCCGGTCCGGCCGGCTACACCGCCGCGATCTACGCCGCGCGGGCCCAGCTGGCTCCGCTGGTGTTCGAGGGAACCTCGTTCGGCGGGGCGTTGATGACCACCACCGAGGTGGAGAACTTCCCCGGCTTCCGCAACGGCATCATGGGGCCGGAGCTGATGGACGAGATGCGCGAGCAGGCGCTGCGCTTCGGCGCCGACCTGCAGATGGAGGACGTGGAGTCGGTGTCACTGGAGGGTCCGGTCAAATCCGTGACCACCGCCGACGGCCAGACCCACCACGCCCGCGCGGTCGTGCTGGCCATGGGCGCCGCAGCGCGCTACCTGAACATCCCCGGCGAGCAGGAGTTGCTGGGCCGGGGAGTCAGCTCGTGTGCCACCTGCGACGGATTCTTCTTCCGCGACCAGGACATCGCCGTGATCGGCGGCGGTGACTCGGCGATGGAGGAAGCCACCTTCCTGACCCGGTTCGCCCGCAGTGTGACGCTGGTGCACCGCCGCGAGGAGTTCCGCGCCTCCAAGATCATGCTCAAACGCGCGCAGGAGAACGAGAAGATCCGCTTCCTCACCAACGCCACCCCGGTGGCGGTCGAGGGTGAGAGCACCGTGACCGGCCTGCGGGTGCGTGACACCGTGACCGGCGCCGAGAGCACCCTGGCGGTGACGGGCGTGTTCGTCGCGATCGGCCACGATCCCCGCTCGGAGTTGGTGCGCGGTGCCATCGACCTCGACGCCGACGGCTATGTGCAGGTCACGCACCCGAGTTCGCGCACCTCGCTGGAAGGGGTGTTCGCCGCCGGTGACCTGGTGGACCGCACGTATCGGCAGGCGATCACCGCCGCCGGAACCGGCTGTGCGGCCGCGATCGACGCCGAACGCTGGCTGGCCGAAGCAGCCGAATCGCAGGACGACACCGCAACCCTGATGGGAGCACAGAAGTGACCGACAACCACCACACCGTGACCGTCTCCGACGCCACCTTCGCCGCCGATGTGCTGGCCAGCAGCAAGCCGGTGCTGGTGGACTTCTGGGCAACCTGGTGCGGCCCCTGCAAGATGGTCGCCCCGGTACTGGAGGAGATCGCCGCCGAGCAGGCCGCCGAGCTGACCGTCGCCAAGCTCGACGTGGACGCCAATCCTGCCACCGCTCGCGATTTCAACGTGGTCTCGATCCCCACCCTGATCCTGTTCAAAGACGGTCAGCCGGTGAAGCGGATCGTCGGCGCCAAGGGCAAGGCGGCGCTGCTGCGCGAGCTCGCCGACGCCGACTGACCACCTCGTCGTTTACCGAAAATCGGGCCGCGTCTGAGACAATGCTGGCGGATCTGCCGTCAACCGTCGGCTAAATCACGGCTGCCACAGCGGCCACAGCGACGACCAGGGAGGGCCAGGCCATGCCGGGTCGGCATCGCGGCGCGCACGACGTATTGCGCCGTGGCGACCGCAGCGGCGCGGTGGTCGAGATCCGGGCCGCACTGGCCGCGCTGGGCCTGCTGAACAGCCCCGACGCGGATCTGAGCACCGGCAAGCACGTGGCGCTGGATGTCTTCGACGACGAGCTGCTCCAGGCGGTGCGCGCGTTTCAGCAGCAGCGCGGCCTGCTCGTCGACGGCGTGATCGGCGAGGCCACCTTCCGTGCGCTCAAGGAGGCGTCCTACCGGCTGGGCGCGCGGATCCTCAACCACCAGTTCGGTGCGCCGATGTACGGTGACGACATCGCCACGCTGCAGGCCCGCCTGCAGGATCTGGGCTTCTACACCGGCATGGTCGACGGCTATTTCGGTATCCAGACCCACAATGCGCTGATGTCCTACCAGCGCGAGTACGGGCTGTGCGCTGACGGCATCTGCGGTCCGGAAACGTTGCGCTCCTTGAACTTTCTCGCTTCCCGGGTCAGCGGCGGTTCACCGCACGCGATCCGCGAGGAGGAGTTGGTGCGGCGCTCGGGGCCCCGGCTGTCCGGCAAGCGGATCGTCATCGATCCCGGCCGCGGCGGCAGCGACCACGGCCTGATCACCCAGACCCCCTCAGGTCCGATCAGCGAGGCAGACATACTGTGGGACTTGGCAAGTCGGCTCGAAGGCCGGATGACGGCGATCGGTATGGAGACGTTCCTGTCCCGGCCGCATGGCCGCGGGCCGTCGGATGCGGAACGCGCCGCGACCGCCAACG
The DNA here is from genome assembly GCF_020181635.2 of Mycobacterium zoologicum. NCBI lineage: Bacteria > Bacillati > Actinomycetota > Actinomycetes > Mycobacteriales > Mycobacteriaceae > Mycobacterium > Mycobacterium zoologicum. The sequence goes on from NZ_JAYJJS010000018.1 coordinate 47,938, forward strand.
CGGTTGGTGCCGACTTGATGATCAGCCTGCGTTGCGCGGCCCATACCAGCCCGGCGGCCAGCGGGGTGGCGTCGTTTCACTTCGGCAACTCGCACGGCTCGGTGTCGACCATCGGCCGTAGCCTCGCCGACTTCATTCAGCGAGAGATTGTGGCGCGCACCGGTTTACAGGACTGTCGCGCTCACGGCCGGACCTGGGACCTACTGCGTCTGACTCGGATGCCCACCGTCGAGGTCGACGTCGGCTACATCACCAGTCCGCGCGATCGCGGTTTGCTGGTCTCCCCCGCCACCCGCGACGCGATCGCCGAAGGCATGCTGGCAGCCGTGAAGCGGCTCTACCTGCTCGGCAAGAACGACCGGCCCACCGGCACTTTCACCTTCGCCGAGTTGCTGGCCCACGAACTGTCGGTCGAACAGGCCGGCCGGCTCACCGGCGGTTAGGGGCGCAGCTGGTCAGCCGGACGCCGGGGCCCCCGCCCCGATCGGCTGGGCGATCCGGGAGCTCTCCAGCAGCCGCTCCAGCGCAGCCTCCACCTCGGCCTTCCAGCCCAGTCCCTTGTCCAGTTCCAGCCGGAGCCGCGGGAAGTACCGGTGCGGTGCCACGATCGTGAAGCCGGCGTCGAGGAGGACTTCTGTCGCGATGACGCAGTGCTCGACCGAGCAGTCACCGACTGCCTCCAGCACCGGCGCAACATCGGGCGGGACCGCCAGCGGGTCCAGTAACTCCCCCACCTCCGGTGTGCGGCCGAACGCCTCCAATGCGCGGACGCCGCGGCGCATGAGTTCGTTGACGGCGTGGCCGATCAGCTCCCGCGGCAATCCGTCAGCCATCGCGGCGGGATCGACACCCATCGACATCAGCAGGACCGCATCGGCCGAGACCGGCGCCGTCGGGAACCGGTCAGCCCGCGGCACCGTCCGCGGCGGGGCGTAGAGCACGTAGCCCAGGCAGTCCGGGTCGCCGATCGCGCGGGTGGCGGGCGACGGGGTGGCGACCTGACCGCAGCATCCCCACTCCAGCATCACCATCGAGAGCCAGGCTTCCTTTTCGAACTCCGGATCTGAGAGGTGTTCGTCGTTGCCGAGGGTGGCCGGATCGACCTCCCAGAAGACACAGCGGCGGGCGTGCTTGGGAAGTTGCTCGAAACCCTCGAGCTTCAGGGGTGCGATTCGGACAGCCACTCAACTCCCGGTCTCAAACCGTGCTGTCACTGCTGACAGCTCCTTAAGGATAGGAGGAATACGCCACCGGATGCCACCATCGGTGACCGCGAGTGCCGTCGTCCCGCTCTGAGACGCAACCTATTGTTGCTCAACATGTTTCACTCGATCGGACACCGTCCGAGAGTCATACCGTCACAGTGACGTAATTGCCGTGTGGGGTAGGACGTCGGTTGGTCGGGGTTGTTCCGGTTGTTCGGCGCCGGTTGGCGGTTTCAGTCGTTCGTCGAGTCCATCAGCGCGACGATCCGCTGCAAATCGTCGACAGACCCGAACTCGACGACGATTTTGCCCTTCCGCTTGCCCACACTGACCGTCACGCGGGTGTCGAACGCGGTCGACAGCTTCTCCGCGAGGTCTTGCAGACCCGGCATCTGAATCGGTTTGCGCCGGGGCGCGGCGGGCGGCGGGGGGCCGTTGCGGTTGGCCAGAGTGACCGCTTCCTCGGTGGCCCGTACCGACAGTCCTTCGGCGACGATCCGCGCCGCCAGTGCCTCCTGGGCCTCCGGACCGGCCTCCAGCGACAGCAGGGCCCGGGCATGGCCGGCCGACAAGACGCCCGCCGCGACCCTGCGCTGGACCGCGATCGGCAACCGCAGCAGGCGGATCATGTTGGTCACCAACGGCCGGGATCGCCCGATCCGGGTGGCCAACTCCTCGTGGGTGACCCCGAACTCTTCGAGCAACTGTTGGTAGGCGGCCGCCTCTTCCAACGGGTTCAGTTGCACCCGGTGGATGTTCTCCAGCAGTGCGTCGCGCAGCAGGTTGTCATCCTCGGTCTCCCGCACGATGGCCGGGATGGTCTCCAGGCCGGCCTGCTGGGAGGCGCGCCAGCGGCGCTCCCCCATCACCAACTGATACCGCGGTGCCCCAGCCGTGGCGCCCGCTACCTCCCGGACGACGATCGGCTGCATGAGCCCGAACTCCCGGATGGAGTGCACCAGTTCGGCCAGCGCCTCGTCGTCGAAAACCGTTCGCGGCTGACGGGGGTTCGGCTCGATGTCACTCGGGCGGATCTCGCGGTAGACCGCGCCGGCTTCGACCGCAGGCGCCGGGGAAGCGCCGGGCCGCCCGCCCATGACCACGTCGGCCGCGGCGTCGCCCAACCGCGGCCCCAGCGGCCCGCGGTCTCCCGAGGTCTCGTCGCCGGGCCCGGTCGGGATGAGCGACGCCAAGCCGCGGCCCAGGCCGCCCTTCTTCCGCGATGGTCCGGTCACCTGCGCCGCCCCTCCCCTGTGTCTGCCGCATCGCGCTCGACGAGCTCGCGGCTGGCGTCCAGATAGCTCATGGCCCCGCGCGAACCGGGGTCGTAGTCGATGATGGTCATGCCGTAGCCGGGCGCCTCCGAGACCTTGACGCTGCGCGGGATCACCGTCCGCAACACCCGGTCACCGAAGTACCCCCGCACCTCGTCGGCGACCTGGTCGGCGAGTTTGGTGCGGCCGTCGTACATCGTCAGCAAGACGGTCGTCACCTCCAACTGCGGGTTGAGATGCGCCTTGACCATCTCGATGTTGCGGACCAGTTGGGACACGCCTTCCAAGGCGTAGTACTCGCACTGGATGGGGATCAACACCTCCGGTGCCGCGACCAACGCGTTCACCGTCAGCAGGCCGAGCGAGGGCGGGCAGTCGATGAAGACGTAGTCGAAGCCGAAGCCGTCCAACTCACTCAACGCGGTCCGCAGCCGGTTCTCCCGCGCCACCATGCTCACCAACTCGATCTCGGCGCCGGCCAGATCGATGGTCGCCGGGATGCAGAACAGTCGTTCGTTGTGCGGGCTCTGCCGCAGCGCGGCCTGCACCGGCACCTCGCCGATCAACACCTCGTAGGACGACGGTGTACCGGACTGGCGATCGGTGATGCCGAGCGCCGTGCTGGCGTTGCCCTGCGGGTCGAGGTCGATCACAAGTGTCTTGATGCCCTGCACCGCGAGCGCCGAGGCGAGGTTGACCGCCGTAGTGGTCTTGCCGACGCCGCCCTTCTGGTTGGCCACCGTGAAGATCCGGCGGCGCTGCGGCCGGGGCAGGCGGTTGCGGGTGTGCAGCACCTGCATCGCGCGTTCCGCCGCGGCGCCGATCGGGGTGTCGAGGTCGGTCGATGTTTCACGTGAAACGGAGGCTTGCGTTGTTTCACGTGAAACGGGGCCGCCTGGGTTGCTCATTCTGATCTCCTGGTGGGCCGTCGCGTCGAGCTTCCCCGCGTCGGGCTTGCTGCGGTCCGGCGCCGTGGGCGCGCCGCCTTGGGCTCCCCTCGCAGCGCCATCACCACGGTCGCGGGCGGGGTTAAATAGTTCACGCCACATCTCACCACCCTTACGTCGTCTGCGCCTAGCGCGATCATCGCGCGGCGATGCTCCTCGATCTCCGCCTCTGCCCGCTCGCCCTTCATGGCGATCATTCGCCCTCCGGTGCGAAGCAGCGGCATGCTCCATCGGCAGATCTTGTCCAGCCCGGCGACCGCCCTTGAGACCACCGCGTCCTGTCCCACGACCACGTCGCGCACAGGCTGATCCTCGGCACGACCACGTACCACTGTCACGTCACCGAGTCCTAGTTCGTCGACCGCCTCGCGGAGGAAATCGCTGCGACGCAGTAGCGGTTCCACGAGTGTCACGCGCAGGTCCGGCCGAGCGATGGCTAACGGTATCCCTGGCAGCCCGGCGCCGCTGCCGATATCGACAACCCGCTCATCCGCTTCGAGAACCTCCGCGACGGCCGCGCAGTTGAGTAGGTGGCGGTCCCAGATCCGGTCGACTTCCCGCGGCCCGATCAGGCCGCGCTCGACGCCCGGCCCAACCAGAAGTTGCGCATAGCGGCGGGCGATCGGGAGCCGTCCGCCGAAGACGTCGCCGGCACTGTGCGGTGGTCCAGGCCCCGCTGCGTCCGCGACATGTTTCACGTGAAACGTTCCTCCGGCTTCCCGGGGACGGAGCGCGGGCCGAAATTACCCACGTGTAATTTCGGCTGCTGAGTCCGTCAGTCCCGCCGAACCACGACTCGTCGGGCCGGCTCGACGCCCTGACTCTCGCTGTGCACACCCGCGACGGCCGCCACCGCATCGTGGACGATCTTACGTTCGAACGGGCTCATCGGAGACAGTTCCTCGTCAGCACCACTGTCCAGCACTCGGCGGGCCACCTCGTCGCCCAGTGCCGTCAGATCGTCGCGGCGACGCTTGCGCCAGCCGGCGATGTCGAGCATCAGGCGGCTGCGCTCACCGGTCTTTTGATGCACCGCCAGGCGGGTCAGCTCCTGCAGCGCGTCGAGCACCTCGCCCTTGCGGCCCACCAGCTTGGTCAGATCACTGCCGCCGTCGATGCTCACGATGGCACGGCGGCCCTCGACGTCGAGGTCAATGTCGCCATCGAAGTCCAACAGGTCGAGCAACTCCTCGAGGTAGTCGCCGGCGATCTCGCCCTCGGCAACCAGACGGTCCTCCAGGTCCACCCCCGGCGCCGCGGCCGGCTCTCCCGTCTCGGCGGGGGTCTCCCCCGGCGCCTCGGTGGCCCCTTGGGCGTCCACCGCGTCGCGCTCGGTGGTCTCTGAATCAGTCGTGTCGGTCATGTCGTCTCCCTCCGTGTCCGGCTGCTCACGCGCCGGCTGGCTTGTGGCGGTCTGTCACCGCTTGCGTTTCCTGGGCTTGGAACCGGCTCCGGGGCGGCCGCCGCGGGCCGCCGGCCGGGCCGGGTTGCGCTTGACGGGCTCGGCCCGGGTCACCTCTGGCGCGGTAGCCGTGTCCCCGTCGGCCTCCGCGTCGGCGGTCTCGGCCTTAAGTGCATCGCTGTCGCCCGCAGCGTCACTGACCGCGGCGCGACCAGATCGCTTGGGCTTGGCACCGGGGGCCGGTGCGTTGGCAGCGCGGCGACGCAGCGCCTCGTCCTTCTTGGCCTCGTCCTCCTTGGCGATGAGCCCGAAGACGTAGTGCTGCTGGGCGAACGTCCAGATGTTGTTGGAGAACCAATACAGGATGATGGCCAGTGGCAGGAACGGTCCACCGACGACGACGCCGAGCGGGAACACGTACAGCGCCAGCTTGTTCATCATCGCGGTCTGTGGGTTGGCGGCGGCTTCCGGACTCTGCCGCGCCACCGACGCCCGGCTGTTGAAGTAGGTCGCGATGCCCGCCGCGATCATGATCGGCACCCCGACAGCGATCACCGATAACCGGTTGAACTCAGTGAATGCCGTCAGGCTGGTGCCTTGCTGGATCATGGTCGCACCCAGCGGTGCGCCGAACAGGTTCGCGTCGAGGAAGTGGCCGACATCGGTGGCGCTGAAGAAGTAGTTGCCCAGTTCCCGGTTCTGCTCCGGGGTCAGGCCCAGCTGCCCGATCCCGGTCGTGGTGCGGTTGAACGAGCGCAGTACGTGGAACAGGCCCAAGAACACCGGGACCTGAGCCAGCATCGGCAGGCAGCCCAGGATCGGGTTGAACCCGTGCTCGCGCTGCAGCTTCTGCATCTCCAGCGCCATACGCTGGCGGTCCTTGCCGTACTTCTTCTGCAGCGCCTTGATCTGTGGCTGCAGTTCCTGCATCTGCCGGGTGGTGCGGATCTGCTTGACGAACGGCTTGTAGAGGATGGCCCGCAGGGTGAACACCAGGAACACCACCGACAGCGCCCACGTGAAGAAGTTCGCGGGGCCGAGAAAAAGGCCAAAAGCCTTGTACCACAACCACATAATGCCCGAAACCGGGTAGTAGACCCAGTCCAGACTCCATGGATCAAAGGTCAATGGACTCACTCTCCCTCGCTTGCGGCTCGGGTATCGGATCCCAGCCACCTCGGTGCCACGGTCCACACTTTGCCAGCCGCACCAGCGCCAGCCAGCTCCCATGAATCAGCCCGTACTCGCTCAGCGCATCCACCGCGTACTGGCTGCAAGTCGGCATGAACCGACAACTCGGCAGTCGCAGCGGCGACACCATGTGCCGGTAGAGCTGGATGACGAAGATCAGCGCCCGAACGGGGGCTGCGGTGATTGCGTTCATCAGCGTGCCGCGTCTCGGGTTCGCCGGATCGAGGACAGGCCGTCACGCAACTGGGCCCGCAGTGTCTGTGAGGTGGCGCCGTTGCTGCCCGGCAGGGCGCGAATCACCAGCTGTTCGGCCGGCGCCAATTCACCGATCACGTCGCGTGCCACGTGCCGCAGCCGCCGGGCCACCCGGTGACGATCCACCGCCGAACCCACCGACTTGGCAATGATCAAACCCACTGCCGGGGGCGATGATTGAGACTCGACATCCGTCGAAGGCTCCGGACGCCGACCGTAGACCACGATATCGGGCTGTACCGCCCGTCGGCCGCGCTTGACCGTCACACCGAAGTCGGCCGAGCGTCTCATCCGGTATTGCGCCGGAAGCACAGCCGTGCCGCCGTGTTCAGGCGGTCAGCGAGCGACGGCCCTTGCTGCGCCGGGCGGTGACGATCGCACGACCGGCGCGAGTCCGCATCCGCAGCCGGAAGCCATGCACCCGGGCCCGACGACGGTTGTTGGGCTGGAAGGTCCGCTTGCCCTTGGCCACGGCACACTCTCCTTATTGCATCTCGCGTCGCGTCTGCCCGACACACCGGATGCCCGTTGTGCCTGCCGCACGCGACGCACTGGGTAAGTTCGGTGAACTTCTGCGTCTTTGCTCGTAACCGGCGCGGTCTCCGGCTTGGGGCCGGTCGCTGCCGTATCGCCAGCGTTCGGGCGACTGTTCGAGGGTACTGATGCAACTTCGCTGGGTCAAACCCCGGCTAGACAACCGTCTCTGAGGCAGACGAACCAATCGCTCTGTTAACACTGGTCTCACCTGTCTCAGCTGTTCAGAAGCCCGGCGCTTTGCGGCCAGTCATCTGCCCAAAAGGTGTAGTCCCCCGCCCAGAAACCTGTTAGCTTCCTTGCCAACACCGTTTCATCACTCGATCGGTGAGCGTCCACGGAGTCAAGCGGACCAAGGGGCCGGCGCCTCAGATATCAGAAGAACGTCTGGGGTGGCCGTTGCCGAGTAACCGGGCCGGCGGGCCCCGACGGAGAACGCGCATCTCATCCACAGCTGTGGATAACTGTGTGGATAGCATGCCCTACGATGCTCAAGCAGGATATCCATTCCAGTCACGGCATCGAATCAGGGGGATGGAGCATTGACCGATGACCCCGGAACGGCGTTTCTCAGCCTATGGGACGAGGTCGTCGCCGAACTCAACGGTGAATCCCCGGAAGCGGACCCCCCGACACCTGCTCTGACACCGCAGCAGAAGGCCTGGCTGAACCTGGTTCACCCGTTGGCCATCGTCGAGGGATTCGCGCTGCTCGCGGTGCCGAGCAGCTTCGTCCAGAACGAGATCGAACGCCACCTGCGTTCCCAGATCACCGCTGCACTCAGTCGCCGGCTCGGTCACCAGATCGAGTTGGGCGTCCGTATCGCTCCGTCGGAGTCCGAGAACCAGGCCACCCCGGCGGCCGACAGCACGCCCACCGCGGCCGATGATGACCTCGACGACGAAGACGACACCACCGATGTCGCCTATGACTGGCCCAATCACTTCACCGAGCGTCCCAGCGACGACTCGACCACCGCCGACGGTGCCAGCCTCAACCGGCGCTACACCTTCGACACGTTCGTCATCGGTACCTCGAACCGGTTCGCCCACGCCGCCTCCCTGGCCATCGCCGAAGCACCCGCCCGCGCCTACAACCCCCTGTTCATCTGGGGTGAGTCGGGCCTGGGCAAGACTCACCTACTGCACGCGGCAGGCAACTACACCCAGCGACTCTTCCCCGGGATGCGCGTCAAGTACGTCTCCACCGAAGAGTTCACCAACGACTTCATCAACTCCCTGCGCGACGACCGCAAGGTCGCCTTCAAACGCAGCTACCGCGATATCGACGTGCTGCTGGTCGACGACATCCAGTTCATCGAGGGCAAAGAGGGTATCCAGGAAGAGTTCTTCCACACCTTCAACACGTTGCACAATGCCAACAAGCAGATTGTCATCACCTCCGACCGGGCGCCCAAACAGCTTGCGACACTGGAGGATCGGCTTCGCACTCGGTTCGAGTGGGGGCTGATCACCGACGTTCAACCACCCGATCTGGAGACCCGGATCGCGATTCTGCGCAAGAAGGCACAGATGGAGCGACTCGATGTTCCCGGCGACGTGCTGGAGTTGATCGCCACCAGCATCGAGCGCAACATCCGCGAACTCGAAGGCGCGCTGATCCGCGTCACGGCCTTCGCCTCACTGAACAAGACACCAATCGACCGGGCCCTGGCCGAGATCGTGCTGCGCGACCTCATCGCCGACGCCAGCACCATCCAGATCAGTGCCGCGATCATCATGGCCGTCATCGCCGAGTACTTCGACATCACCGTCGAAGAACTGCGCGGTCCGGGCAAGACGCGGCCGCTGGCCCAGTCCCGTCAGATCGCGATGTATCTGTGCCGTGAGCTGACCGACCTCTCACTTCCCAAGATCGGCCAGGCCTTCGGCCGTGACCACACCACCGTGATGTACGCCGAACGCAAGATCCGCAACGAGATGGCCGAACGCCGCGAGGTCTTCGATCAGGTCAAAGAGCTCACCACCCGGATCCGGCAACGGGCCAAGCGCTGACCGCCGCATCCACCGGGTGGGTGTCAACTTTCTCCGCAAGAAACTTTCGACACTCTGTTATCACCAGTCACTGTCCACACCTGTGGATGCCGCTGCGGACAACCTGTCGAGGATCCGGGCACCAACCGCCCGCGATACACACACATCATCGTCATACACAGACACCCACGGCCGGCTCCGCGTGTCACTCACCGGCCCTCCCCAACGTCACAACCCCGTTCAACAGCGCAGATGCCCCGCTGTCCCCAGATTCCACAGGACTTATTACTAATACTGAAATCTCTTCATCGATTCTCTTTCAAAACAGGACGTTGGGGATTCAGCGCGGATCTCCCTGTTCACAACTAGACGAAGCCGCCCCGGCGCCCTGCCTTCGGTGTCTGGGATTAACTTTCAAGACGGGCGTCGAGGCTCTACGGTTGTGACCTACCGCTCTTACGCCTGGCGTAGGGCGTTTCGTGACGAAGGGACACTATGGACGCGGCGACCATGAACGCGGGCCTTACCGACTTGAGGTTCCGGCTAGACCGAGACGACTTCGCCGATGCGGTGGCGTGGGTAGCCAAATCCCTGCCGGCCCGGCCGACGGTTCCGCTGCTGGCAGGTGTGCTGCTGACCGGCTCGGACGACGGCCTGAAGGTGTCGGGCTTCGACTATGAAGTCTCCTCTGAGGTACAGCTCGCGGCGGAGATCTCTTCCCCGGGAAGTGTTTTGGTATCCGGTCGGCTGCTTTCCGACATCACCAGAGCGCTGCCGGCCAAGCCGGTCGAGGTCCAGGTGGAGGCCACCAGGGTGTCGTTGACGTGTGGCAACGCACGGTTCTCGCTGCCGACCATGACAGTCGAGGACTACCCGACGCTGCCGACGCTGCCCGATGAGACCGGCACACTTTCCGCTGATGTCTTCGCCGAGGCGATAGGTCAGGTGGCAGTGGCCGCAGGCCGCGACGACACCCTGCCGATGCTGACCGGAATCCGAGTGGAGATCTCCGGCAACACAGTGGTTTTGGCCGCTACCGACCGCTTCCGATTGGCGGTCCGGGAACTCACCTGGTCGGCGGCTCCCGGTACCGAGGCCGCGGTGTTGGTCCCGGCCAAGACTCTGGCCGAGGCGGCCAAGGCCAGTACCGACGGCACCGACGTGCATCTTGCGCTCGGCGCGGGCTCTGAGGTGGGCAGCGACGGCCTGCTGGGTATCACCAGCGCCGGCAAGCGCAGCACCACCCGGCTGCTGGACGCGGAGTTCCCGAAGTTCCGCCAACTGCTGCCCAGCGAGCACCTCGCGGTGGCCACGATCGGCGTGGCCGAGCTGACCGAGGCGATCAAGCGCGTGGCCCTGGTGGCCGACCGCGGTGCGCAGGTTCGGTTGGAACTGTCCGAGGGGACTTTGCGGCTCTCGGCCGGTGCCGAAGATGTCGGCCGAGCCGAAGAGGACCTGCCGGTCGACTTCGTCGGTGAGCCGTTGACCATCGCGTTCAACCCGACTTATCTGACCGACGGCCTGGGTTCGCTGCACAGTGAACGAGTGTCGATGGGTTTCACCGACCCGAAGAAGCCTGCTGTGTTGCGGCCGGCCGGCGCCGACGACGCGCAGCCGACCGGAAGCGGCCCGTTCCCGGCGGTAGCCTCGGACTACGTGTACCTGTTGATGCCGGTTCGCCTGCCCGGCTGATCGGCGCGACTGCGACGACGGGAGGGGTGGGTTTCGCGTGTATATCCGTCACCTGGGCCTGCGCGACTTCCGATCCTGGGCCCAGATCGACCTCGACCTCGAGCCGGGTGCCACGGTCCTGGTTGGGCCCAACGGGTACGGCAAGACCAATCTCGTTGAGGCACTGTGGTATTCGTCCACACTCGGCTCACATCGGGTGGCTACCGACGCACCCTTGATCCGTTCGGGTGCGTCCCGGGCCGTGGTATCGACGATCGTGGTCAATGAAGGCCGCGAGTTGGCGGTCGATCTTGAGATTGTCGCCGGACGCGCCAACAAGGTCCGGTTGAACCGCGCCCCGGTCCGTCACGCCCGCGAGGTGATCGGTGTGCTGCGGGCGGTGCTGTTCGCCCCCGAAGACCTCGCGCTGGTGCGCGGCGATCCCGGCGAGCGCCGCCGATACCTCGATGAACTGGCCAGCGTGCGCCGGCCGCGGATCGCCGCGGTACGTGCCGACTATGACAAGGTGCTGCGCCAGCGGACCGCGCTGCTCAAGAGTGCGTCCGGGGCGCTGTACCGCGGCGACCGCTCGGTCCTGGACACCCTCGATGTCTGGGATGCCCAACTGGCCGCACACGGCTCGGAATTGATGGCGGCCCGCATCGAGTTGGTGAATCAGCTTGCGCCCGAAGTGGAGAAGGCCTACCAACTGCTGGCCCCGGGCCCGCGGGCGGCGGGCATCGTCTACCGACCCAAACTGGAGGTCACCGACGGTCAGGTCGGCGAGAGCCCGGCCGAGCTACAGGATGCACTGCTGGCGGAATTGGCGAGTCGCCGCCGGGCGGAGTTGGAGAGAGGCGTCTGCCTGGTCGGCCCGCACCGCGACGAACTGGAACTCAGTCTTGCCGAGAAACCCGTGAAAGGCTTTGCCAGCCACGGTGAATCGTGGTCGATGGCGTTGTCGCTGCGGTTGGCGTCCTATGAACTGCTACGCAGCGAGGGCCCCGAGCCGGTGTTGCTGCTGGATGACGTGTTCGCCGAATTGGACGCGGCGCGGCGCCGCGCACTGGCCGACGTCGCGGCCTCCGCCGAGCAGGTGCTGATCACCGCCGCCGTCCCCGACGACATACCCGGCCAGTGGTCGGCCCGCCAAGTCGGTATCACCGTCGCCGAAGACGACCACGGCAGGGTCTCGGAACTCTCCGGTGGGCCGACGTGACCGACCCCGAGGACCCGCAGCCTCCGGCACAACTGGCCGGCCTGGCCGGGATGGATCTGGTCCGTCGAACCCTGGCCGAAGCCCGGGAGGCGGCACGCAGTCAGGGCAAGGACGTCGGGCAGGGCCGCCGGGCACCACTGCGGCGCCGCGCGCCCGGGGCCGGTGGGGGCCGCCGTCGTTGGTCCGGTCCGGCTCCGGACGGCCGTGACCCCCAGACCCTCGGTGCGGCCACCCACGACCTGGCGCAGGCGCGCGGCTGGTCGGCACAGGTGGCCGAGGGAACGGTGCTGGGCCGGTGGAGTTCGGTGGTGGGTGAGGACATCGCCTCACACGCCGTCCCGACGAGGTTGGCCGAAGGGGTGCTCAGCGTGTCGGCCGAGTCCACCGCCTGGGCCACCCAGCTGCGGCTGGTGCAGGCGCAGCTGCTGGCGAAGATCGCCGCGACGGTCGGCGACGGGGTGGTGACCAGCCTGAAGATCACCGGTCCCAGCGCGCCGTCCTGGCGCAAGGGACCGCGGCATGTGTCGGGCCGCGGCCCGCGCGATACCTACGGATAGGTCCGGCCACCCACCGCTGAGCGGCGCTACGAGCTGAGAAATCCCGTCGTCGAGCGATCGGACACACCATCGACCGCGATATCCGCGCCACGACGCAATCAGATGGGTGGAAACACCCGGAGAAAATGCCCGCCGCCGGGCCGTCACGGTAGACTGTTGCGGTATCCAGCGCACCCACTCGGAGTGGTGTGACGAATGCTGGCTTGTGACCCTGAGGAGAGCTTCCCGACCGTGGCTGCCCAAAACCAATACGGTGCCGATTCGATCAAAGTTCTCGAAGGCCTCGAAGCCGTTCGCAAAAGACCCGGTATGTACATCGGCTCCACCGGTGAGCGCGGCCTGCATCACCTGATCTGGGAAGTCGTCGACAACGCCGTGGACGAGGCGATGGCCGGCTTCGCGACCAAGGTCGCGGTGCGCATCCTCGAAGACGGTGGCGTCGAGGTCACCGACGACGGCCGCGGCATTCCGGTGGCAATGCACGCCACCGGTGTCCCCACCGTGGATGTTGTGATGACCGTGCTGCACGCCGGCGGAAAGTTCGAAGAGGGTGCCTACACGGTCTCCGGTGGACTGCACGGTGTGGGAGTCTCCGTCGTCAACGCCCTGTCGAGCCGACTGGAAGCCGACATCCTCCGTGACGGGCACGAATGGTTCCAGACCTACGACAAGTCCGTGCCGGGAACCCTGCGCCAGGGCGACAAGACCAACAAGTCCGGCACCACCATCCGGTTCTGGGCGGACCCGGACATCTTCGAGACCACCACTTATGACTTCGAGACCGTCGCACGACGCCTGCAGGAGATGGCTTTCCTCAACAAGGGCCTGACCATCGACCTGACCGACGAGCGGGTTCGGGTCGAAGAGGTCGTCGACGAGGTGGTCAGCGATACCGCCGATGCGCCGAAGACCGCCGAGCAGCAGGCCGCCGAAGCCCAGGGGCCGCACAAGGTCAAGCACCGCACCTTCCACTACCCCGGCGGACTGCGCGACTTCGTCGCGCACATCAACCGCAGCAAGACCCCGATCCATCAGAGCGTGGTCGACTTCGACGGCAAGGGAACCGGACACGAAGTCGAGATCGCCATGCAGTGGAACAACGGCTATTCGGAGTCGGTGCACACCTTTGCCAACACGATCAACACCCACGAGGGCGGCACTCACGAAGAGGGCTTCCGGTCCGCGTTGACCAGCGTCGTCAACAAGTACGCCAAGGACAAGAAGCTGCTCAAGGACAAGGACCCCAACCTCACCGGCGACGATATCCGCGAGGGCCTGGCCGCGGTCATCTCGGTGAAGGTGTCCCAGCCGCAGTTCGAGGGCCAGACCAAGACCAAGCTGGGCAACACCGAGGTCAAGTCGTTCGTACAGAAGGTCTGCAACGAACAGCTGGGCCACTGGTTCGAGGCGAACCCGGCCGAGGCCAAAACCATTATCAACAAAGCCGTTTCGTCGGCCCAGGCCCGAATGGCAGCGCGCAAGGCACGAGAACTGGTGCGGCGCAAGAGCGCTACAGACCTGGGTGGGTTGCCCGGCAAGCTGGCCGACTGTCGCTCGAATGACCCGAGTAAGTGCGAACTGTATGTGGTGGAGGGTGATTCGGCCGGCGGCTCGGCCAAGAGCGGCCGTGACTCGATGTTCCAGGCCATTCTGCCGCTGCGCGGCAAGATCATCAACGTGGAGAAGGCCCGTATCGACCGGGTGCTCAAGAACAACGAGGTCCAGGCGATCATCACCGCCCTGGGCACCGGCATCCATGACGAGTTCGATCTGGCCAAGCTGCGCTACCACAAGATCGTGTTGATGGCCGACGCCGACGTCGACGGTCAGCACATCTCCACGTTGCTGCTGACCCTGCTGTTCCGTTTCATGCGGCCACTGGTCGAACACGGGCACGTCTTCCTGGCGCAGCCGCCGCTGTACAAACTCAAGTGGCAGCGCGGAACTGCGGCCGAATTCGCCTACTCCGACCGTGAGCGCGACGGTCTGCTCGAAGCGGGCAAGGCGGCCGGCAAGAAGATCAACATGGACGACGGCATCCAGCGTTACAAGGGTCTCGGTGAGATGGACGCCAAGGAACTGTGGGAGACCACCATGGATCCGACGGTGCGAGTGCTGCGCCAGATCACCCTGGACGACGCCGCCGCGGCCGACGAGCTGTTCTCGATCCTGATGGGCGAGGACGTCGAGGCGCGCCGCAGCTTCATCACGCGCAACGCCAAAGACGTTCGCTTCCTGGATGTTTAGGGATATACCGCGCCATTTAGCGCCCGCTGACCTCCTTGCCTGCTGATACGAACGAGGAATAGATGACAGACACCACGTTGCCGCCCGGAGACGACTCGGTAGACCGGATCGAACCGGTCGACATCCAGCAGGAGATGCAGCGCAGCTACATCGATTACGCGATGAGCGTCATCGTCGGCCGCGCACTGCCCGAGGTGCGTGACGGCCTCAAGCCGGTGCACCGCCGGGTCCTCTACGCGATGTACGACTCCGGTTTCCGCCCGGACCGCAGCCACGCGAAATCCGCGCGCTCGGTTGCCGAGACGATGGGTAACTACCACCCGCACGGCGACGCCTCGATCTACGACACCCTGGTCCGGATGGCCCAGCCGTGGTCGCTGCGCTACCCGCTGGTCGACGGCCAGGGCAACTTCGGCTCGCCGGGCAACGACCCCGCGGCGGCGATGCGTTATTGCGTCACCGGTGATTCGCTGGTGCGGTTGCCCTTCGGGCAGTCCGTGCGAATCGCCGACGTGGCCGCGGGCGCTCGGCCCAACTCCGACAGCGTCGTCGAGTTGAAAGTTCTTGACCGGCACGGCAATCCGGTTGTCGCCGACCGGCTGTTCCACTCCGGGGACCATGAGACATACACGGTGCGAACTGCCGAGGGCTACGAAGTCACCGGCACGGCGAACCACCCGTTGCTGTGCCTGGTGAACGTCGCCGGGGTACCGACGCTGCTGTGGAAGCTGATCGAGGAGATCGGCCCGGGCGATCATGTTGCGCTGCAACGCACACAGCCGACGGAGTTCGGACCGGCGGAATGGCGCGCAACGATGGAAGCCCTTTTGGCGGGCGCGTTCGTCAGCGAAGGCTTTATCTCCAAGAATCGTGCAGGCTTCAACAACCTCGACGTCGATTACTTCAACATGGTCCTCGCCGCCTACGACGCGGTGGTGGGTGGTACGCGATATGTATCGCGGCGGGTCATCAAGTCCGGGTCGCTGCTGCATGAACTCGACATCCAGAACCTCGAGGCCCTCAAACGCTCCCGACTGGCGGACCTCATCGGTCAGCGGTCCGCGGACAAGTCCATCCCAGACTGGATCTGGCAGGCCCCAGCCGCGGTCAAGCGAGCCTTCCTCCAGGCTTTGTTCGAGGGCGACGGATCTTGCTCAGCCTTGCCCCGCAACTCGATTCAGGTCTCGTATTCCACGCGCAGCAAGCGCTTGGCCCGCGACGTGCAGCAGATGCTGCTGGAGCTCGGCGTGGTGTCGAAGCGGTATCGGCACGCCACCGGTGAGCACAAAGTCGTCATCACCAACCGCAGCCAGGCCGATCTGTTCGCGAACCAGATCGGCTTCGGCGGTGCCAAACAGGAGAAGCTGGTCGGGATCCTTTCGACATTGCCGCCCAGCGCCGGCATGGACAGCGATCACGTTCCAGGATTGGGAACGTTCATCCGGGACCATTGCGGCAGTGGCCGGGTCGACGAGAACTGGCTGCGCAGGCACAACGTCGATCGACTCTCGCGTTGGCGTCGAGACGGGGCGGAGATCCTGGGCCGCATCGCCGACCCCGACGTCCGCGCAATCGCCACCGACCTCACCGACGGCCGGTTCTACTACGCCGAGGTCGAGTCGGTCACCGCAGCCGGCACGCAGCCCGTCTACAGCCTGCGGGTGGACACCGAGGACCACGCGTTCATCACCAACGGGTTCGTCAGCCACAACACCGAGGCCCGTCTCACTCCCCTGGCTATGGAGATGCTGCGCGAAATCGATGAGGAGACAGTCGATTTCATCCCGAACTACGACGGCCGGGTGCAAGAGCCGACGGTGCTGCCGAGCCGGTTCCCCAACCTGCTGGCCAACGGCTCCGGCGGTATCGCGGTCGGTATGGCGACCAACATCCCGCCGCACAACCTGCGCGAACTCGCCGAGGCGGTGTTCTGGTGCCTGGACAACCACGAGGCCGACGAAGAGGCCACCCTGGAAGCGGTGATGGAGCGGGTCAAGGGCCCCGACTTCCCCACCTCCGGGCTGATCGTCGGCTCGCAGGGCATCGGTGACGCCTACCGGACCGGGCGCGGCTCGATCCGGATGCGCGGCGTGGTCGAGATCGAGGAGGACGCGCGCGGGCGGGCCCTGCTGGTCATCACCGAGCTGCCGTACCAGGTGAACCACGACAACTTCATCACTTCGATCGCCGAGCAGGTGCGCGACGGAAAGTTGGTGGGAATAGCCAACATCGAGGACCAGAGCAGCGACCGTGTGGGCCTGCGGATCGTCGTGGAGGTCAAGCGCGACGCGGTGGCCAAGGTGGTGCTGAACAACCTCTACAAGCACACCCAGCTGCAGACCAGCTTCGGCGCCAACATGCTGTCGATCGTCGACGGGGTGCCGCGCACTCTGCGGCTGGATCAGATGATCCGCTACTACGTGGCGCATCAGCTCGACGTGATCGTGCGGCGCACCACCTATCGGCTGCGCAAGGCCAACGAGCGGGCGCACATCCTGCGCGGTCTGGTCAAGGCGCTCGACGCCCTCGACGAGGTCATCGCGCTGATCCGGGCCTCGGAGACCGTCGATGTCGCCCGGGCGGGCCTGATCGACCTGCTCGACATCGATGACATTCAGGCACAGGCGATCCTGGACATGCAGCTGCGCCGGCTGGCTGCCCTGGAACGCCAGAAGATCATCGACGACCTGGCCAAGATCGAAGCCGAGATCGCCGATCTGGAAGACATTCTGGCCAAGCCGGACCGGCAGCGCGGGATCGTCAAGGACGAGCTCGCCGAGATCGTCGAGAAGTACGGTGACGATCGGCGCACCCGGATCATCGCCGCCGACGGCGACGTCGCCGATGAGGACCTGATCGCCCGCGAAGACGTCGTGGTGACCATCACCGAGACCGGCTACGCCAAACGCACCAAGACCGACCTCTACCGCAGCCAGAAGCGCGGCGGCAAGGGCGTGCAGGGCGCCGGCCTCAAGCAGGACGACATCGTGGCGCACTTCTTCGTGTGCTCTACTCACGACTGGATCCTGTTCTTCACCACCCAGGGCCGGGTGTATCGGGCCAAGGCCTATGACCTGCCGGAGGCACTGCGCACCGCGCGCGGCCAGCACGTGGCGAACCTGCTGGCCTTCCAGCCCGAGGAGCGCATCGCCCAGGTCATCCAGATCAAGAGCTACGAGGACGCGCCGTATCTGGTGCTGGCCACCCGCAACGGTCTGGTCAAGAAGTCCAAGCTGACCGATTTCGACTCCAACCGCTCCGGCGGCATCGTTGCGATCAACCTGCGCGACTCCGACGAACTCGTCGGTGCGGTGCTGTGCTCGTCCGAGGAAGACCTGCTGCTGGTGTCGGCCAACGGCCAATCCATCCGGTTCTCGGCGACCGACGAGGCGCTGCGGCCGATGGGCCGGGCCACCTCCGGCGTCCAGGGCATGCGCTTCAACGCCGACGACCGGCTGTTGTCGCTCAACGTGGTCAGCGAAGGCACCTACCTGCTGGTCGCCACCGCCGGCGGTTACGCCAAGCGGACGGCAATCGAGGAGTACACCGCGCAGGGCCGGGGCGGCAAGGGCATTCTGACCATCCAGTACGACCCGAAGCGTGGCAGCCTGGTCGGGGCGCTGATCGTCGACGAAGACAGCGAGCTGTACGCGATCACGTCCGGCGGCGGGGTCATCCGCACCGCGGCACGGCAGGTTCGCAAGGCCGGCCGGCAGACCAAGGGCGTTCGGTTGATGAACTTGGGCGAGGGCGACACACTGATAGCCATTGCCCGTAATGCCGACGAAGAGGCGGCCGACGAGGACGCGGGTAGCTGAATTCGGCCCGAGACCGGTCCGGACACACAGGTAAGGAGCCGTGGGTGAGCGCACCGAAGGAGCCGGGGCACCCGGGCAATGGTCCGGCCAAGAGGGAGACGCCGGGCGCGGCGCCCCCCTGGCAGCGTGCCGGCCAGGCCCGCCCATCGGGGCCGAATCAGCCGGGCCACTCCCCAGGGGTGGACGAGCGGCTTCGCCGCTTCGTGTCCGGCGGCGACGCACCGAGCGCCCCGGCTGGGCAGCCCCCCGCCCCGGCGCCGGCCAAACCCGCCACCGCCCCGGCGCCGGCCAAACCCGCCACCGCCCCGGCCGCTCCGGTCGCCGCACCAGCGGCGGCGCCGGCTTCACCGCCGGCACCCGCGCCGAAGCCGGCCGCTGAGGACGCCTACGGTAGCGAGCTGCCGGACCTGTCCGAGTCGGCCAAGCGGCGAGCTCCGGTCCGGCGGCCGCAGGTGACGGCCGGGCCACGCGGGCCGGTGCGAGCCACCATGCAGATCCGCCGGATCGATCCGTGGAGCGCGCTGAAGGTCTCGCTGCTGCTCTCGACGGCGCTGTTCTTCGTCTGGATGATCGCCGTCGCCGTGCTTTACGTGATGCTGGGCGCGATGGGCGTGTGGAGCAAATTGAACAGCAACGTCGGTGACCTGCTGACGAATAACAGTGCCGCAGAACTGGTTTCAGGCAGCTCAATCTTCGGTGCGGCCGCCCTGATAGGTCTGGTCAACATCGTGGTGCTGACCGCGATGGCCACGCTGGGGGTGGTGATCTACAACCTGAGCACCGACGTCGTCGGCGGTGTCGAGGTGACGCTGGCGGACCTGGACTGACCGGGTGGTCGTCCCAGCGCGTTTTGGGTGCATTTTGGTCGGGGGGCGGCCGGTGCGGTAATCTCGCTCGGTCGTAGATGACTAAGGGCCTATAGCTCAGGCGGTTAGAGCGCTTCGCTGATAACGAAGAGGTCGGAGGTTCGAGTCCTCCTAGGCCCACGAGTCCCACCAGGGGCCTTAGCTCAGTTGGTAGAGCGCTGCCTTTGCAAGGCAGATGTCAGGAGTTCGAATCTCCTAGGCTCCACAAGTTAGTTCGGCGGCCGGCTATGACGGCGTCTCACCCCTACAAGGCCCCTAAATCTTGGGCTGCGCGTCCACGCTCGGTGGGCGCGGTGAGGTCTCCTCGGATTGACTCGACCGGCGGATCAGCACCGCGGCGACTCCACCCACCGTTACCGCCGCGACGACGGCACCCGCGATGACCCAACCCCGGTGCAGACGGCGGCGTGACGGCGGTTCCTCGAGCAGCTCGGGCAGACCGGCGAGCGCCTCTTCGGCGGCGGCCAGGGTCCCGGAGGCGGCTTCGGCCAGCTGGCGCGCCAGCCGGCTCTCGCGGTAGCGCCGGCGCAGTTCGGCGGCGCCGGCGTACACCTGCGCCGCGCCCCGATACACCGCTGCCCCACCGAGACCGGCCGCGCCGCGCGCCACGTCCACCGGCCCCGCCGCGGAGTACGCCAGCCCTCGGGTCAGGCGTTCCCGGTGGGTCAGAGGTGCATCGGTGGCCAGCGGCATGGCTGCAACGCTACCCGTGACGCAGCCCACCGCGACGTGTTTGGCACACTGTCATCCCATGACCACCAGCTCAATCGCCACCGCAACCGCAACCCTGCACACCAACCGCGGCGACATCAAGATCGCGCTGTTCGGCAACCACGCCCCCAAGACCGTCGGCAACTTCGTCGGTCTGGCGCAGGGCACCAAGGACTATTCGACCGCTAACGCCTCCGGCGGCTCATCGGGCCCGTTCTACGACGGCGCGGTGTTCCACCGGGTGATCAGCGGCTTCATGATCCAGGGTGGTGACCCGACCGGCACCGGCCGCGGTGGCCCCGGCTACAAGTTCGAGGACGAGTTCCACCCCGAGCTGGTGTTCGACAAGCCCTACCTGTTGGCGATGGCCAACGCCGGCCCCGGCACCAACGGTTCGCAGTTCTTCGTCACCGTCGGTGCGACTCCGCACCTGAACCGCAAGCACACCATCTTCGGTGAGGTTGTGGACCCGGACTCGCAGCGCGTCGTCGACGCCATCGCGACCACCTCCACCGACCGCGGCGACCGGCCGACCGAGCCGGTCGTGATCGAGTCGATCACGATCTCCTAGAACCCGCCGGGTTCATGCGGCGGTCCCAGTTTCGCCTCTCCTACGTCGAGGCTCGCTGAACCGCCGGGCTCAGCGGCCGGTGTAGCCGGCCGCTGCCAACGTGTCGAACACCTCGCGTGGATCGGCGCCCAGATCCCATCGCGACAGGATCACCAGGGCGTCGTCGCTGGTCTCGATCTCCAGCAGCCGATGGGTGCGGCCGATGCGTTGGAAGTCGGTGACCCGGACCCGCGCTAGCGCGTCCCGGGTCAGCAGCCGGGTCCGCCACCAGCCCCGCACGGCCAGGCCGTCGGGTGTCAGGGCGAGCTTCGGCCGGGCTCGCCACGAGAAGCTGGCAAACACCAGCAAGCCGACCCCGGCAAGGCCTGCCACCAGCGTGCTGGCCCCATCTGTGGCGAGCGTCACAGCGACCACAGCTAACACGGCGCCGCCGATCGCGCAACCGATGATGCCACCTGTGGGCGGCGACCACTGTTGTTGCGCGGACGAGTTCTCAGGCAATTCGACCTGCGACTTCGGGGTTATCTACAGGCGTTGTCCACAATGGGGATGAATCACATCGATGTGATTGAGCAATCGCTTGGTTCGTCAGCTGGCATCGTGGACAGAGCGACATAACCGAAATCCGGGCCCGCGACGGCTCAGCGCCAGCGCATGGTGAGCAACAGGCCGCTGATCATGAAGGCAAACGCGATGGCGTAGTTCCACGGACCCAGCTCGCTCATCCAAGTCAGCGCCGCGGGGGTGTCCAGGCCGGTGGCTGCCAGCTGGTACACCATCAACCACATCAGCCCGAAGAGCATCAGGCCCAGGAACAGGGCGATGAACCAGGTGCTCGACGGCCCACCCTTGACCTTGACCGGGGTACGGCTCACCGACGACGGGGTGAAGCTGGTCTTCTTGCGAACCTTCGACTTGGGCATCGGTACCTCGGGACAGTGCGGCAGTGAAGCTGCGAGGATGGGTCGGGTACGAGATTAACCCAGCCGGGTGCGCACAGGAGAATTGGAGAGCCGATGGAGCACGACCGGCGCCGCCCCTCCCCCTGGCGGTTCGGCGTCCCGCTGGTGTGTCTGCTGGCCGGCCTGCTGCTGGCCGCCACGCACACGGTGTCCGGCGGCCGGGAGATCCGCCGCGGCGACGCGCCCCGCCTGGTCGACCTGGTCCGCTCCACCCAGGCCAGCGTGGAGGACCTCACCACCAGGCGCGACACCCTGGCAGCCGCCGTCGACGCGGTGCACGGCCGCGGCGCCGGCAGGGCGCTGCAGGCGATGCGCCAGCGCACCGATCAGCTCGCCGACGCGGCCGGCCTGGCGGCCATGCACGGGCCCGGCCTGGTGGTGACGCTGACCGACGCCCAACGCGACGCCAACGGCCGGTTCCCGCGGGACGCCTCCCCCGATGACCTGGTGGTGCACCAGCAGGACATCTCCGCGGTGCTCAACGCGGTGTGGAGCGCCGGCGCCGAAGCCGTCCAGATGCAGGACCAGCGGATCACCGCGTCGTCGGCGCCGCGCTGTGTGGGCAACACCCTGCTGCTGGGCGGGCGCACCTACAGCCCTCCGTATATCGTCACCGCGATCGGCGACCCGGAGGCCATGCAGGCCGCGCTGGCCGCCGCCCCGCTGGTCACGCTGTACAAGCAGTACGTGATCCGGTTCGGCCTGGGTTACAGCGAGCAGGCCGGCACCGATCTGCAGGTCACCGAGACGCCGGGTCCGGCCAAGATGCGCTACGCCGTCCCGGCCGGCCCGGTCGACTACTGACCGCCGGCGGTAGCCTGTCAGACGTGCGGATCCTGGTCGTCGACAACTACGACAGCTTTGTGTTCAACCTGGTGCAGTACCTGGGCCAGTTGGGTGTCAAGGCGGATGTCTGGCGCAACGACGACGAGCGGCTGGCCGACCCGGCCGCGGCCGTGGCGGACTTCGACGGGGTGCTGCTGAGCCCGGGGCCCGGAACCCCGGAACGCGCCGGCGCGTCGATCGCCCTGGTCGGCGCGTGCGCGGCCGCGCGGATCCCGGTGCTGGGCGTGTGCCTGGGCCACCAGGCCATCGGCGTCGCATTCGGCGGCACCGTGGGCCGGGCGCCGGAGCTGCTGCATGGCAAGACCAGCACCGTCTTCCACACCGACGCCGGGGTGCTCAAGGGCCTGCCGGATCCGTTCACCGCCACCCGGTACCACTCGCTGACGATCCTTCCCGAGACCATGCCCGCCGAGCTGCAGGTCACCGCGCGCACCCGCGGCGGGGTGATCATGGGCGTGCAGCACACCGAGCTGCCGATTCACGGGGTGCAGTTCCACCCGGAGTCCATCCTCACCGAGGGCGGCCACCGAATGCTGGCCAACTGGCTGGGCTACTGCGGCCAACCCTGCGACGACGCCCTGGTGCGCCGGCTCGAAGAGGAGATCGCGGCCACCGTGCAGTCCGCCCGGGAAGCGGCCCCGACTCACTGACCGAAGCGCAGGGTGATGTTGCCGTCGGTGTTGACGCCCTGGCCGGCCGCCGGGGTCTGATAGAGCACCCGGTTGTGCCCCGAGCCGCCGGCGTCGACGTCGGCGCCTTTGACCAGCACCCCGGTCCAGCCCAGTGCCCGCAGCGCCGGCTCGGCGTCGGCCCAGAACATTCCGCTCAGATCCGGCATCACGAATTGGTTGCCCCGTGACACCCGCAGCTCGATCACTCCGTCGACCGGCGCGGTCTCCCCGGACGGCGGGCTGGTGGCGATCACCTCGCCGGCCGGTCGTGGGCTGTCGGCCGTCACCTCGGTGATCTTGGTGAAGCCGTAGACGGTCAGGTTCTTACTCGCGAGCTCAAACGTCTGACCGGTGACGTCGGGCACCTGCTTGGTGGCCGGGCCGGTGCCGATCGTGATCACGATCTCGTTGGTGATCGCGGTGGTCTGGTTAGCCGGCGGATTGGTGCCGAGCACCTTGTCCTTCAGCTCGGGACTCGACGGTGCATCGACCTGCTTGAACTTGCCGAACCCGGCGGCGGTCAGTTTCTTGACCGCGTCGGCGTAGCTCAGGGCCGCGACGTCGGGCAGTTGGCGCTGCTCGGGCCCGTAGGACACGTTGACGGTGATCTTGTCGCCCTTGTTCGCCGGGGAGCCGGCCGGCGGTTCGGTGCTGATCACGTGGTCCGGTGGGACCTCGGAGTCGGCGCGCTGCTCGGTGCGGGTCTTGAAACCCTTGTTCTGCAGTTCGGCGATCGCGTCGAACGACGCACGCCCGTGCACGTCGGGAATCTGAATCTGGTGGGTGCGGCCACCGAAGTTGTTGATCGACACCGTCACCATCACGGTCAGCACGGCCAGCACGATCGCGGCGATCAGCCACCGGCCCACCGAACCCGGGCGTTCCGGGGTGAAGTCCAGTTGCTGGCGCGGCAGCGGATCGGTCTGCTGACCGCTGCCGTCGCGCGCCATCAGGCTGACGCGGTCGGCCTCGGTGAGCACCCGGGGTGCCTCCGGCCGCTCCCCGTTGTGCACCCGCACCAGATCGGCACGCATCTCTGCGGCGGTCTGATAGCGGTTGTCCGGGTTCTTCGTCAGCGCCTTGAGCACCACGGCGTCCAGATCGGCAGGCAGGTCCGGGCGGCGCTGCGACGGCGGCACCGGGTCTTCGCGGACGTGCTGATAGGCCACCGCCACCGGGGAGTCGCCCACGAAAGGTGGGTCACCGGTGAGGATTTCATAGAGCACGCAACCCAGCGAGTACACATCGGAGCGGGCGTCGACGGTGTCGCCGCGGGCCTGCTCCGGCGACAGGTACTGGGCGGTGCCGATCACCGCCGCGGTCTGGGTGACGCTGTTGCCGGCGTCGGCGACGGCGCGGGCGATGCCGAAGTCCATCACCTTCACCGCGTTGGTCTGGTCGATCATGATGTTGGCCGGCTTGACGTCGCGGTGCACGATGCCGTGCTGGTGGCTGAAGTTCAGCGCCTGGCACGCGTCGGCGATCACCTCGATGGCGCGGGTGGGCGACATCGGGCCGTCGTTGTGCACGATGTCGCGCAGCGTCTCGCCCTCGACGAGCTCCATCACGATGTAGGGCAGCGGACCGGCCGCGGTCTCGGCTTCGCCGGTGTCATAGACCGCGACGATCGCCGGGTGGTTGAGCGCGGCCGCGTTCTGCGCCTCGCGCCGGAACCTCAGGTAGAAGCTGGGATCGCGGGCCAGGTCGGCGCGCAGCACCTTGACGGCCACTTCGCGGTGCAACCGGGTGTCGAGGGCCCGATGCACCTCGGACATGCCGCCGAAGCCGATGATCTCGCCGAGCTCGTAGCGGTCGGAGAGGCGCTGCGGGGTGGTCACGGTGACGTCCCGGTCCGGGTCCAGCCGGTGGGGTGTGCCGGGGTGCTGTCCGGGTGCGACTCGGAGCTCGGCGGAGAGACCTTCTCGATGACGGTCTGTTCCGTGCCCGAGGTCCCGGGCTGGTTCTTGTTGAACGCCACCAGCATCACCGCGATGATGATCGCCAGCGTGCCCAGCACGCCGGCCGCCCACAGCAACGCGCGCTGACCGGCGGTGAAGGTGCGCCGCGGCTCCGGCGGGCGGTGGCTGCCGGTGGCCGGCCGGGCGCGCCGCGCCGCGGTCTGCCGTGCTGACACCGGCGCCACCGCGCGGGTCACCTGACCCGACGGGATCGACGACGGTGCGGCTCGTCCGGCCGGAAGGGCCTGGCCGGGCCGGGTGGGACGGCGGCCGGAGCGCACCGCGGCGACTGCGTCGGCGAACGGGCCGCCGCTGCGGTACCGGGAGCCCGGGTTCTTGGCCAGGGTGATCTCGATGAGCTCACGCACGTTGGGCGGCAACTCCGCCGGCAGGGGCGGAGGCGGCTCCTTGATGTGCTTCATCGCCACGGTCAGCGCCCCGTCACCGGTGAACGGGCGGCGCCCGGACAGCACCTCGTAGCCCACCACGCCCAGCGAGTACACGTCGCTGGCGGCAGTGGCGTCCTGGCCCAGGGCCTGCTCCGGGGCGATGTACTGGGCGGTGCCCATCACCATGCCGGTCTGGGTGACCGGGGCGGCGTCGACGGCCTTGGCGATACCGAAGTCGGTGATCTTCACCTGGCCGGTGGGCGTGATCATGATGTTGCCCGGTTTGACGTCGCGGTGCACCAGCCCGGTGCTGTGTGCCACCTGCAGGGCGCGGCCGGTCTGCTCCAGCATGTCCAGGGCGTGCCGCAGCGACAGTCGCCCGGTGCGTTTGAGGACCGAGTTCAACGGCTCACCGTTGACCAGCTCCATCACCAGGAACGCGGTGCGGCCCTCGCCGTCGAGCTCGGTCTCGCCGTAGTCGTGCACGCTGGCGATGCCCGGGTGGTTGAGCATGGCGGTGTTGCGTGCCTCGGCGCGGAACCGCTCGATGAACTCGGGGTCGGAGGAGAACTCGGGCTTGAGCACCTTGACCGCGACACGGCGGCCCAGCCGGTTGTCGACGGCTTCCCACACCTGGCCCATGCCGCCGGTGGCGATCAACCGCTGCAAGCGGTACCGCCCGGCGAGCGCCGCCCCGACCTGCGGACTCATGATCGCCCCTGTAGTGCTGCTTCGATGACGGCCCGGCCGATCGGGGCCGCCAGGGCGCCGCCGGTCGCCGACAGGCGGTCGCCGCCGTCTTCGACCACGACGGCAACGGCCACCTTGGGGGCGCTGGCCGGGGCGAAGGCGATGTACCACGCGTGCGGCGGCGTGTGCCGCGGATCGGGACCGTGTTCGGCGGTACCGGTCTTCGACGCGATCTGTACGCCCGGGATGGCCCCCTCCTGCTGGGTCACTCTTTCGGCGTCGATCATCAGTTCAGTCAGCTTAGCCGCGACCTGCGAGGACACCGCACGGCGCTGTTCGCGCGGCTGGGTGGTCGCGATCCCGGCCAGATCCGGTCCTTCCAGCCCGTCGACCAGGTAGGGCGCCATGGTCAGGCCGCCGTTGGCGATGGTCGCGGCGATGACGGCGTTCTTCAAAGGCGTGACCGCCACGTCCTTCTGGCCGATGCTGGTCATGCCCAGTGCCGCGGCGTCGCGGATCGGGCCGATCGTCGACTCGGCCGCCTGCAGCGGGATCGGCTCGGGGGGCAGGTCCAGACCGAAGCCGGCGGCGGTGGAGCGCAGCGCGTCGGCCCCGGTGCGGATACCCAACTGGACGAAGGCGGTGTTGCAGGACCGGGCGAAGGCCACCTTCAGCGGAACGGTCGCCTCGTGGCCGTCGCAGGTGTTGCCGCCGTAGTTCTCCAGCGTGACGCTGGAGTCGGGCAGCCCGATGCGCGCGGCGTTGGTCAGGGTCTCGTTCTCGCTGATGCCGGCCTGCAACGCCGCCGCGGTGGTGATCACCTTGAACGTCGAGCCGGGCGGGTAGGTCTCGTTGAGGGCGCGGTTGGTCAACGGCGATTCCGGGTTGTCCCGCAGCTGCTGCCAGGCCTTGCCCTGCGCGGCGGAATCGTGCGAGGACAACTCGTTGGGGTCATAGGACGGTGCCGACACCATGGCCAAGACCTTGCCGGTGGACGGTTCCAGGGCCACCACCGCACCGCGGCAGCCGCCCGAGCAGCCGTTGCGCATGGCCTCCCAGCCGGCCTGCTGTACCCGGGGGCGGATGGTGGTCTCCACGTTGCCGCCGCGGGGGCTGCGGCCGGTGAAGAAGTCGGCCAGCCGCAGCCCGAACAGCCGCGAGTCGGAGCCGTTGAGCACGCTGTCCTCGGCGCGCTCCAGGCCGCTGCTGGAGTAGCGCAGCGAGTAGAACCCGGTGATCGGGGCATAGACGGCCGGGTCGGCGTAGATGCGCTGGTATTTGATCCGGTCGTCGGTGGCCACCGAGTAGGCCAGCAGTTGGCCCGCGGCGGTGATCTGTCCGCGCTGGCGGGAGTATTCGTCGAGCAGCACGCGCTGGTTGCGCGGGTCGGCGCGCAGGCCGTCGGCGGCGAACACCTGGGTCAGGGTGGCGTTGCCCAACAGCAGCACGATCAACGCCATCAGCGTCATCGCGACGCGGCGCAGGGAGGTATTCATATGCGCTCGATCACCGCCGTGCCGGCATCGCCGATCGAGGTAGCGCGCTGCTGCGGCTGGGTGCTCAGCGGTCGGCGAGCGGCGTGCGAGACGCGCAGCACGATCGCCAGCAGCACGTAGTTGGCCAGCAGTGAGGACCCGCCGTAGGACAGCCACGGGGTGGTCAGCCCGGTCAGCGGGATCAGTTTCGTGACGCCGCCGACCACGATGAACAACTGGATGCCCAGGGTGGCGGCCAGACCGGCGGCCAGCAGCTTGCCGAAGCTGTCGCGCACGGCGATCGCGGTGCGCATGCCCCGCACGATCACGATCGTGTACAGGATCAGCACCCCGGCCAGACCGACCAGGCCCAGCTCCTCGCCGAACGCGGCGATGATGAAGTCCGTCGACACCGCGGGCACGTAGCCGGGCTGTCCGTTGCCCAGGCCGGTGCCGAAGATGCCGCCGGTGGCGAAGCTGAACAGTGACTGCACCATCTGGTAGCCGATGCCCTCGGGGTCGGCGAACGGGTCCAGCCAGGTCTGCACCCGCACCCGGACGTGGCTGAACATGAAGTACGCCGCGGTGCTGCCGGCGGCGAACAGCAGCATGCCGATCACCATCCAGCTGAACCGGCGGGTGGCCAGGTACACCACCACCAGAAACGAGGTGTAGAGCAGCAGCGAGGTGCCGAGATCCTTCTCGAAGGCCATCACCGCCACCGCGATGACCCAGGCCGCGAGCAGCGGGACCAGGTCCCGCGGGCGGGGCAGGTTCATGCCGAGTACGTGCTTGCCGGCGCTGGTGAACACGCCACGCTTGGCCACCAGCACCGCGGCGAAGAAGATCAGCAACAGAATCTTGGAGAACTCGGCGGGCTGAATCGAGAAGCCCGGCAGGCGAATCCAGATCTTGGCGCCCTGCTGTTCGGACATCGACGCGGGCAGCAGACCGGGGATCACCAGCAATACCAGGCCCACCAGACCGCACAGGTAGCCGCTGCCGGCGAGCTGGCGGTGATCTTTGAGCAGTTCCAGGACCGCGGCGAACACCAGCACGCCGACCAGCGTCCACAGCATCTGGGCGCCCGCACCCGGGCGTGAGTCGGCGCCGTCTACTCCGACCCCGAGGTCGATGCGGTGGATCATCACCAGCCCGAGTCCGTTGAGCAGCGCGACCACCGGCAGCAGCAGCGGGTCGGCGTAGCGGGCGCAGCGCCGGATCACCAGGTGGGCGAAAGTGAACAGAACCAGAAACGCGGTCCCGTAGCCGACCAGGTCCCAGCGCAGGCCCTGCTCGTGTCCGGCCTCGACGATCGAGATCGCCACGGCGACGATCATGGTCGCGAAGCACAGCAGCAGCAGTTCGGCGTTGCGCCGATCCGGCAGCACCGGGATCAGCGACACCGGCGGCTGCGGTTCTGTGGTCATGAGGCCGCCCGACAGTCGGTCCCCGGTTCTGGCGGGGCCGGCGGCAGGTTCGTCAGCGTGGGCAGGTGTGGTGTGGGCGCGGTGTCGCCGCCGGTCTTCGGCGTGGCCGGCTTGGCCGGGCACGGCGGCAGCAGTGAGTCGCGGGCCAGGTTGCGCAGTTGGGTGATCGCGTCGTCGAGGGTCCCGGCGGGCAGGCCGTTGCTGACCTGTTGGCGGGCGGGTGGGCGCAGATCCTGCAGGGTCATCAGCCGGCAGCCCAATTTGTCGCCGGACTGGCTGAAGCTGATCTGCACCAGCGCCCCGCGGCTGTCCAGACACCCCAGCAGGTAAGGCTCCTGCAGTGGCATACCCAGGACGGCCCCCTGCACGCCGCGCATGATCGCCACGGTGCCGCCGTAGGCCGTCACGTAGTAGTTGGTGCGGATGATCACCCGCCCGATCAGCAGCCCGGCGAACAGCAACGCCACCAGCAGCGCCGCCACCGTGACCATCCGCCGCCGGGACCGGGGTGGCCGGTCCGGGGTCTCGATCTGCGGCAGCACTCGCTTGACGACGGCTTTGCGCGGTGAGATCGCCGAGGCGCGGCCGGCGGCCGTGTTGAGGGAGACGACGTGCTCGTCGGCGTTGTCGGAGACCGCGCCGGCCAGGATCGGCTGGGTCTGGCCGTAGTCGACGTCGACGACGTCGGCGACCACCACCGTCACGTTGTCGGGGCCGCCGCCGCGCAGCGCCAACTCGATCAGCCGCAGCGCGCAGTCGTTGACGTCGGGGATCTCCAGCGCCTCGTGGATGGTCTCGGTGCTCACCGGGTCGCTCAATCCGTCGGAGCACAGCAGGTAGCGGTCCCCGGCCTGCGCCTCACGCATGATCAGCGTCGGCTCCACCTCGTGGCCGGTCAGTGCCCGCATGATCAGCGAGCGCTGAGGATGGCTGTGGGCCTCCTCCAGGGTGATCCGGCCCTCATCGACCAGGGTCTGAACGAAGGTGTCGTCCTTGGTGATCTGGGTGAGCTCGCCGTCGCGCAGCAGGTAGCCGCGCGAGTCGCCGATGTGGGCCAGCCCGAGCCGCGGAGCGGCGAACAGGATGGTGGTCAGCGTGGTGCCCATGCCTTCGAGTTCCGGATGGTCCTCGACGTAGGCGGCGATAGCTGAGTTACCTTCTTGCACAGCCGATTCCAGCTTGGCCAGTAGGTCGCCGCCGGGCTCGTCGTCGTCCAGGTGGGCGAGCGCGGCGATCACCAGCTGCGACGCCACTTCACCGGCAGCGTGCCCGCCCATGCCGTCGGCCAGGGCCAGCAGCCGGGCCCCGGCGTAGACCGAGTCCTCATTGTTGGAGCGCACCAGTCCGCGGTCGCTGCGGGCGGCGTAGCGCAGGACCAGGCTCACCGGCGGAGCTCGATCGCGGTCTTGCCGATTCGAATCGGCGTTCCGACGGGAACTCGGACGGCAGTAGTCACCTTCACCCTGTCAAGGTAGGTGCCGTTGGTCGATCCGAGGTCTTCGACATACCATTCCGTTCCCCGTTGGGACAGTCGCGCGTGCCGGGTGGAGGCGTAGTCGTCGGTGAGCACCAGGGTGGAGTCGTCGGCGCGCCCGACCAGAACAGGCTGGTCGCTCAGCGCGATCCGGGCCCCGGTGAGCGGCCCCTCGGTGACCACCAGGTGGCGCGCGGTGCTGCGCTGCTCGCGCGACGGCAGCAGAACACCGCGGATCGACAGGCCGCGGCGAACCATCACCGCGCCGGTCGGGGCGTAGATGTCGGTGCGCAGGATGCGCAGCACCGACCAGATGAACAGCCACAGCAACGTCAAAAAACCGGCGCGCGTCAGCTGCAGCACGAGTCCCTGCATCCGGCGTCCTCTCCGTCTTCGCGCCGACCATGTGGTGCTCACGCGGAGCACTTCGGCAAAGTCACGATACTTGGACGCGGCTGACCGTAGGGAAAAGCGGGAGGGCCCCGCATGCTCTGGGCCTTCTTCCGGCTTATCCGGGCCGCGTGACGTGTGCCGGAAGCTAGTGGACCCGGACGATGATCTCGGAGTGACCCAGGCGGATCACGTCGCCGTCGGCCAGCTGCCACTCCTGCACCGGGGCGTTGTTCACCGTGGTGCCGTTGGTGGAGTTCAGATCGGACAGCAGCGCCACCCGGCCGTCCCAGCGGATCTCCAGGTGCCGGCGCGAGACCCCGGTGTCGGGCAGCCGGAACTGAGCGTCCTGGCCGCGGCCGACCACGTTGGCGCCTTCGTGCAGCTGGTAGGTGCGGCCGCTGCCGTCGTCGAGCTGCAGGGTGACCGACGCCGGAGCCGAGTAGGCGCGCTGCCCGTAGTCCTGGCCGTAGCCGCCCTGGGGTTCGCCGTAGCCGCCGGGGGCGGGCTGCCCGTAGTCCTGGCCGTAGCCGCCCTGGGGTTCGCCGTAGCCACTGGGGGCCTGTTGGCCGTAGTCCTGGCCGTAGTCGTAGCCGGGCGCGGCGGCCGGGGCCTGCTGGCCGTAGTCATAGCCGGGCTGGCCTGCGGGCTGGGAGTAGTCCTGCCGGCCGTAGGACGGGGCGCCCTGGTCGGGGTAGGACTGCCGCTGCTCGTCGGGGTAGGAGTAGTCGTTGCCGTAGCCGGGCTGACTGCCGGGGTACCCCTGCTGCTGCTGCGGGTAGCCCTGGGGCGCCTGGGGAGCTGCCTGGGGTGCGCCGTAGCCGCCCCGGTCCGGGTAGGAGGGGCGCGGGTCATAGCCCTGAGGAGCGCCCTGAGGCGGGCCCTGGGGTGCGCCGTAGCCGCCCTGGCCGCCGTGGCCGCTGGGGTAGCCCTGGTCGTAGCCGCCCTGGTCGTAGCCGCCCTGACGCGGCGGGGCGTACCCGCCCTGACCACCCGGAGCCTGCTGGTAGGGGTCGGGCTCGGGGGCGTAGTGGCCGCCTCGGGCGTCGTCGCCCGGCCGGCCGTAGCGCGGGTCGTAATAGTCGTCGCCCGGACGGTCCTGACCGTGGGCGCCGCGGTAGCTCGGGTTATCGGTCATCGGTGACACTCCTGATTCTGCGACAGACGCATGCTCTGATAGGGGCGGGCGGGGTTCATTGACCGTCTGGCTGGGGCGGGCATCCGGATTGACAGCGCCTCGGGTGCGCACCTGACCGGTACGCAGACTCGGCGACTGCTCGAACCGGACAACCACATCACCATACGTTTGCCACCCCTGTTCGCCGATGTGTCCGGCCAAATGCCGGGCGAAGGCCTTCGACGTCAGTTCCTGGTCGGCGCCCACATTGTCGTAGTCGTCCACACCGAGGGTAATGACGTATTCGTTGGGTGCCAAAAGCTGATTGCCGGCCAACGCGCGGACTCCGGCGGCGGCTTCACGGCGCAGCGCAGCCTCGATGTCCTCGGGGACCACTTCCCCTCCGAACACCTTGGCCATCGCATCCTCCACGGCGGATTCGAGCTTGCGCTCGATGCGCTGAACCAGCCCATGCTGGCTGTCCATCTGCAGTTCGCCTCACTTGCCGTCATCGACTCACCCGGTCAGGGGACGCCGCCGCGGCGTGTCGCCCGGCTGCATCCGCCCTGCACATGGTATCGACCCGGTAAGCCAGGGCGGCACCCTAAAACGGCGGAGAATCGGATAAGACCAGGTCACGAAGGGGTCACGGTGAGCGGTACGTGGCCAGCACCACGGTGGGTGGTCGTGCTCCAACCGCTGGGAAGGGGACCCGCGCGGCCGTGATAGGCTCCCCCGGTCGCTCGGGCGAGTGGCGGAATGGCAGACGCGCTGGCTTCAGGTGCCAGTGTCCTTCGGGACGTGGGGGTTCAAGTCCCCCTTCGCCCACAATGTGATGAGTCGGGTCATGGGTTACACATGAGTCGCGTCATCGGTTACGGATTGCCTCGGCTTTTGCCGGGGGTTTTCTGTTTGTTGGGCCAGTAGTTGTGGTCGGGGTCGATGTGGTGGTTGGCGACCTGCCCGCCGTGGCGGCCCACGACGACGCCCGACTGATCGGCCAGCCACGCTTGCAGGTCGGACTGGGCGGCGTGCTGATCGGCCTGAAGCTGCCGGCCCTGTGGTGACCGCCAGAACTCGTCCATGTGGTCGAAAAGCTCCTGTAGCGTCTCTGCTGGTCGCCACCGCCGGTCCTCGGGCGCGTTCTCCATGTCGTCGGGCATCAGCCAGTCACTTCGGCGGCGGGTCGAGCAGGGCGCGGGCGTCTTTGATCAGCAGCAGCAGGTGCAGCGGGTCGGTCGGGGAGGGCTCGAAATCGAAGTGCGCGTAGAACGCGCGCGCCTGCTCGTGCAGCGCGTGAACCAGCAGTGCCCGCACCCCGATGATCTCCGCGGCGGCCACCGCGCGGGTGATCGCGTCGCGCAGTAGTGCAGCGCCCAGCCCCTGGCCTTGTTCCTTGCGGTCGATCGCCAGCCGTGACAGCAGGATCACGGGAACCGGGTCGGGCATATTGCGCCGTACCCGCCCTGGAGTTCCGGCGCGCTCCACCACCGCTGAGGCCAACGCGTAGAACCCGACGACGCGGCCGCCCCGGCACGTCACGAAGCACCGGGAGGCACCCTCGACGTGGTTGGCCAGTGCGCGTCCCCGCAGGTACTCATCCAGGGTTGGTTCGCCGCTGTCGAAGTCGGCGACCACATCGTGTTCGCTGATCGGCCGGGGCGCGCTGTAGTTGCTCACTCGTCGAAGATCGAGGACTCCGCGAACAACTTCTCCAGCCGCGGCTTCTGCGACACCGGGCGGTCCAGCACCGCCACGAACTCCGACCAGGCCGACGCATCAAGCATGAACAGCCGCCGATCGGCGAGCACCGCGCGGGCATGAGCCAGCGTCGCAGTCACCGCGAAGTTGGTCAGATCGGTCCCCTCCACTTCGGCGGCACGACGAATCAGCGCGTCCTGCTCAGCAGTCAGGCGCACCGCGAACCGCTCCGTCTTCGTAGCCATGCCGTCCATTGTGTGCCTATCAGGCACACAATGCAACAGGGTTTTGATCATGCCCCTGACCAGGCTCGATGCACTTCATACCTGTTAAAACACGCTCTGACTCACGGAAAGGGTTACCGGGGCCAGTCGGGTCGCGGGGCGTGGGCCGTCACGAACACCTCGGCATCCTGACCGGACAGGTGCAGTTGACGGTGGAGCTGGCGGTCGTAGTCGGGGTGATCTGGCCACGCTTGCCGGCGTGGAAGAGGTCGTCGGTCACCGTGACCCTGGGCGGCGGCATGCTGGCTGACCCCGCGGCGTGCGCCGCGAGCGGTTTGAGGCGCCAGCAAGGTCGATGGGCGGACTGGCGGTGGGCGCGGCCCGGTCAACACCTTTGGGGTGCGGTGCCGAGGCGCTCCTCGTCTGTTCGCCGCGCGTAGCTGTCACTGTTACAGGCGAGACTGGCACGAATGACGGCCACCGAACCGCACTGGCGGCACATCTGCGAAGTGTGCGGGGTCGAGGAGCTACTCCCCTGTCGGCGCCTGCCGCAGTCCCGGCAGCACGTACCGGCGCAGATGCCGGCGCAGGGACGCCGGGTCGTCGGGGTCGATGTGGTTGCCCGGGACGCTGCCCAGGCTGATCATCACCCGCGCCACCCACTCGCTGGCCTCCGGCAGATCGGTGTCCGGGTGGATGTCGCCGGCGGCGGCGGCCGCCGCCATGAACGGGAACCAGAACGCCGCGAGGTCGGGCACCAGGTCGCGGACGCCGGCTCCGGCGCAGGCGGTGAACTCGTCGGGTTCTGCGGCGCGTAGCCGCATCAACAGGGTGCCGGGGTCGTCGTAGGCGCGCCGGCCGATCTGCACGCCGGCCAGCAACTGTTCCTCGAAGGAGTTCATGGCGGACAGCTCGGCGCGTGATCGGGCCCAACTGGTCTCGACCAGGCGGATGATCGCGGCTCCCACCAGCGAGGGCTTGTCGGGGAAGTTCCGGTACAGCCAGGCCCGCGACACCCCGGCGCGTTCGGCGACGTCGGTCATGGTCGTGGCCCGGATTCCCCTGTCGGCCAACAAATGTTCGGTCGCATCCAGGAGCCGGTCGGTTGTCGACGACGCGGTTCCCGGCGGCGTCTTTGTCTCCACGGTGCACCTCCTGTGGCGGCCAGCGTAGCAAGGCGGTAGACAGATTCTACGATCTGTGTACTATGACCTGGCGCACCATGTAGACACTTCTGCGAACCTGTCTACCCCCGATCCCGGAGGTCCCTATGCCCACACCCCGCACCGCGATCATCGGTGCCGGCATCAGCGGCCTGACCGCCGGCAAGATGCTCACCGACTACGCGATCGACTACACCTGCTTCGAATCGTCTGACCGGATCGGCGGCAACTGGGCCTTCGGCAACCCCAACGGGCACTCCAGCGCCTACCGCTCCCTGCACATCGACACCTCCAAGCACCAGCTGTCGTTCAAAGACTTCCCGATGCCTGCCCACTACCCCGATTTCTTGCACCACACGCTGGTCAAGGAGTACCTGGAGGCCTACGCGGCAGCGTTCGAGCTCAAACGCAACATCGAGTTCGAGATGACGGTCGCCCACGCGCAGCGGCTACCCGGCGGCGGATGGGAGCTGGAACTGGCCGGCGGTCGGCGGGAATGCTTCGACCTGCTGATCGTGGCCAACGGCCACCACTGGGACCCGCGTCTGCCGGAGTTCCCGGGTGAGTTCACCGGCCAGACGCTGCACGCCCACCACTACATCGACCCGAAGACGCCGCTGGAGTTCAGCGGCAAGCGGATCCTGGTGGTCGGGCTGGGCAACAGTGCCGCCGACATCGCCGTGGAACTGTCGTCGAAGGCCCTGGACAACGAGCTGACGCTGTCGACGCGCTCGAGCGCCTGGATCGTGCCGAAGTACGTGGCCGGCAAGCCCGCCGACAAGTATTACCGGACCAGCCCCCACATTCCGCTGTCGTGGCAGCGCAAGGTGATTCAGCGAGTCCAGCCGTTCCTGTCGGGGCGGCCCGAGGATCTCGGCCTGCCGACGCCCAACCACAAGCTCTTCGAGGCGCACCCCACCCAGTCGGTGGAGCTGCCGCTGCGGCTCGGGTCCGGCGATGTGATCCCCAAGCCCGACATCAGCCGATTCGACGGCGCCACCGTGCATTTCACCGACGGCACCAGCGGTGACTTCGACATCATCGTCTACGCCACCGGTTACAACATCACCTTCCCGTTCTTCGACCCGGAGTTCATCAGCGCACCGGACAACCGGATCGACTTGTACAAGCGGATGTTCTACCCCGGTATCGAGGACTTGGTGTTCGCCGGTTTCGCCCAGGCGACGCCGACGCTGTTCCCGTTCGTGGAGTCCCAGGCCCGCCTGATCGGTGCCTACGCGGCCGGCCGCTACCGGCTGCCGTCGACCGCCGAGATGCGCCGGGTGATCGCCGCCGACACCCACAAGTACACCGGGCACGTGATGAACAGCCCGCGTCACACCCAGCAGGTCGACTACTTCCTCTACGAACACGACATGCGTACCCGTGAGATCCCGCGCGGCGCCCAGCGGGCCGCCGAACGCGGTGCGCCCAGTTGGGCCGGCGTGCGTGCGATGGAGGTATCCGGATGAGCACCGAGATCCGATTCCGCAGCGAAGGCACCACCTGCGTCGGGCAATTCTTCCCGGCCACCCGGGACAACGGCACCGAGGCGCCGGTCGTGGTGCTCGGGCACGGCCTGGGCGGCACCGTCGACTCCGGACTGATCCCGTTCGCCGAGCGGCTGAGCGCGGCCGGGTTCGCCGCGCTTGCGTTCGACTACCGGTACTTCGGGGCCTCAGAAGGACAACCGCGCCAACGGATCTCGATGCGGGAACAGATCGTCGACTTCCGTGCGGCCTGCACCGCCGCGGCCGGGCAGCCCGGCGTCGATCCGGAGCGCATCGTGCTGTGGGGTGTGTCGCTGGCCGGCGGCCACGTCTTCGAGGTCGCCGCCACGCTGCCCGCTGTTGCCGCCGCGATCTCGCTGACCCCGTTGGTCAGCGGTCCGGCCGCCGCTGTCGCGGCGCTGGGTCAGCACCGCCCGACGACGATGCTGCGTTCCACGGCAACCGGGTGGCGCAGTGCGCTGGCCCAGCGCGTCGGCCGGGAGCCCGCGACGATCCCACTGGTCGGCCGCCCCGGCGAGCAGGCCACGCTGACCGCCGACGGCTATTACGAGGCGTACCTCGCGATGGCCGGGCCCACCTGGCGCAACGAGATCGACGCGCAGGTCGGCGTGCAGCTCGGCGGCTACCGCCCGGCGGCCAAGCACGCCGCGGCCATCAGCTGCCCGATGCTGGTGCAGATCGCCGACTTCGACCGGAGCGCTCCCCCGCGGGCGGCGGCCAAGGCGGCGTTCGCCGCCCGCGCCGAAGTGCGGCACTACCCGTGCGATCACTTCGATGTCTTCGCCGGCGGCGCGTGGTTCGAGCACGCCGTCGAGCACCAGATCGCCTTTTTGACCCGGCATCTGGCGGCCACGACCGCTACGGTCACGGGTTAGGAGGCCTGATGGCAGAGACCATGCAGCAGTTGCTCGCCGAACGCACCGCTGACACCGGCCTGGCGGTGCTCCACAACGACACCGACGGCCGGCAGACCCGCTGGACCTGGCGCGAGTACCTCGACCGCGCCGCCCGCCATGCCGCCGCGCTGATCGACCGGGCCGACACCGCCCGCCCGGTGCACGTCGGTGCGCTGCTGGGCAACACCCCGGCGATGCTGACCGCACTGGCCGGCGCCGCGTTGGGAGGCTACGTGCTGTGCGGGGTCAACAGCACCCGGCGCGGCTCGGCGCTCATCGGTGACCTGCGCACCGCCGACGCACAGATCCTGCTGGTCGACGCCGAGCACTCCGGTTTGTTGGCGGACCTTCGGCCCGATCTGGACCTGGCCGGGATCACCGTCATCGACGTGGACGACCCGGCCTGGGAGCAGCAGTGCGCCGGCGCCGGTGAGCTGCAACCGCACCGGCAGGTCGCACCGCTGGACCCGTTCATGCTGATCTTCACCTCGGGCACCAGCGGCGACCCGAAAGCCGTTCTGGTGAGCCATTTCATGGTGCTGGTGGCCGGACAGAGCCTGACCGAACGGTTCGAACTGGGCGGCGACGACGTGGTCTACCTGTCCATGCCGCTGTTTCACTCCAATGCGATCGCGGCCGGGTTCGGCCCCGCGGTGGCGGCCGGCGCGGCGATGGCACCGGCGAAGTTCTCCGCGTCACGGTTCTTGGCCGACGTCCGCGGTTATGGCGCCACCTACATGAACTACGTCGGCAAGCCGTTCGCCTACCTGCTGGCGCACCCGGAGCAACACGACGACGCCGACAACCCGCTGCGGGTCGCCTTCGGCAACGAGGCCTCCGAACGCGACATCGGCGAGTTCGCCCGCCGCTTCGGGGTGCACGTGGTCGACGCCTTCGGCTCCACCGAGAACGCCGTCACCATCACCCGCGATGAGGGCACCCCGCCCGGCTCGGTGGGCCGCGGATTCCCCGGCGTCGCCATCTACAAAGACGATCCGATCGCCGAATGCCCACCGGCGGTCTTCGACGAACACGGCGCGTTGTCCAACGCCGAGGAGGCCATCGGCGAGTTGGTCAACACCGCCGGGTCGGGATTCTTCACCGGCTACTACAACAACGAGCAGGCCACCGCCGACCGGATGCGCGACGGCATGTACTGGTCGGGTGATCTGGCCTATAAGGACGCCGACGGCTGGATCTATCTGGCCGGACGCACCGCCGACTGGATGCGGGTGGATGGCGAGAACCTGGCTGCGGCGCCGATCGAACGAATCCTGATGCGCCACAACGCTATCAACCAGGCAGCGGTCTACGCGGTGCCCGATGGCAACGTGGGCGATCAGGTGATGGCGGCGCTGGTGCTGCGCGACAACGCGAGACTGAGCGAAGCCGAGTTCTCCGATTTTCTAGCCGCTCAGGAGGATCTCTCCCCCAAGGCGTGGCCCCGCTATGTCCGGCTGACCGCCGAGCTGCCCGCCACGGCTACCAACAAGATCCTCAAGCGTGTGCTGGCCGCCGAGCGTACCGATGTCGGAACGGACACCCTGTGGGTCCGCCCCGACCGCCAGCGCACCTATCGAACCGCTACGACGACGGGAGCATCCCGATGACAGGTCAGACACCGGTCGCCCTGATCGTCGGCGGCGCCTCGGGCATCGGACTGGCCAGCGCGCACGCCCTGGCCGAGCGCGGCGACCACGTGGTGATCGCCGACGTCAACGAATCCGCCGCCCGCGCCCGGGCCGCCGAACTCGGCTCAACCGCCACCGCAGTGGCCGCCGACGTGACCGATGAGGCAAGTGTCGCAGCGGCTTTCGCGGCCGCACGCGAAATCGGGCCGGTGCACAGTGTGGTCAGTTGCGCGGGCTTGTCGATCATCGGGCCGATTGCCGATATCGAGTTGTCCGGCTGGCAGACCACCATCGACGTCTGCCTCACCGGCACCATGCTGGTGATCAAGCATGCGGCACGCAACCTCGAAGAGGGCGGCAGCGTGGTAGCGATCTCTTCGCTCAACGGCCGCCAGCCCGGTACCACGATGGCCGCCTACTGCAGCGCCAAAGCCGGTGTGCTGATGCTGATTCAGGTGGCCGCCCTGGAGTTGGCCGCCCGTGGCATCCGGGTGAATGCGGTCTCCCCCGGCCTGGTCGACACTCCCCTGGTCGCCGGCCTGGCTATGGTCCCCGGCCTGACCGACGAGTACATCGAGAACACTCCACTCGGGCGCCAGGGTGTGCCCGACGACATCGCGTCCGCCGTGGAGTTCCTGACCTCGCAGCGGGCCTCCTGGATCACCGGGGCGGCCTTCGACATCAACGGCGGTGCGCACCTGATGCGCTACCCCGACGTGCTCGGCAAAGTACAGGCGTTGGCAGGGAGTTGATCACATGCGCAGTGTCGTAATCGATGCCCCCGGTTCGGTCCGGGTGGACACCCGGCCCGACGCGGAACTGCCCGGGGCCGACGGCGCCGTGGTGGCGGTGACCGCGACCGCGATCTGCGGCTCGGATCTGCACTTCTACGAAGGCGATTACCCCCTGGTCGACGCGGTGCCGCTGGGGCATGAGGCCATCGGCACCGTGGTCGAGGTCGGCTCGCAGGTGAGCTCGGTGCGCGCCGGTGACCGGGTGATGGTCTCCTCGGTGGCGGGCTGCGGACACTGCGCCGGCTGCGGCACCCTGGACCCGATCCGCTGCCATTCGGGCCCGCTGATCTTCGGCTCCGGCGCACTCGGCGGTGCGCAGTCCGAGCTGCTCGCGGTGCCGGGAGCCGACTTTCAGCTGGCCCGGATCCCCGACGGCATCAGCGTCGAGCAGGCCCTGCTGCTCACCGACAACCTCGCCACCGGATGGGCGGCCGCACAGCGGGCCGACATCCCGGTCGGCGGCACGGTCGCGGTGATCGGACTAGGCGCGGTCGGCCTGTGCGCCGGGATCAGCGCGCTGTTCCTCGGTGCGGCAACAGTTCTCGGCATCGACCCGGTGGAGCAGCGGCGGGATCGGGCGGCCGGCATGGGGATGACCCCGGCGTCACCGTCGACCACGGCCGCGGCGATGGAGCTGACCGGCGGGCGCGGGGTGGACGCGGTGATCGACGCCGTCGGCTCCGACACCACCATGGCCGACGCCCTGACCGCGGTGCGCGCCGGGGGAACGGTGTCGGTGGTCGGCGTGCACGACCTGCAGCCCTTCCCGTTCCCGGCGCTCGCGGCGCTGATCCGCAGCGTCACCCTGCGGATGACCACCGCCCCGGTGCAGCAGACCTGGCCGCAGCTGGTGCCGCTGCTGGTCTCCGGGAGGCTGAAGGTGGACGGCATCTTCACCACCGAGATGGCCCTCGACGACGCGACCGAGGCCTACCGGGCCGTCGCT
Organism: Mycobacterium zoologicum; assembly: GCF_020181635.2. NCBI lineage: Bacteria > Bacillati > Actinomycetota > Actinomycetes > Mycobacteriales > Mycobacteriaceae > Mycobacterium > Mycobacterium zoologicum. Next base: position 88,668 of record NZ_JAYJJS010000018.1, read on the forward strand.
GCCCGGTCCGGAGACGTGGTGAAAGTGCTGCTCACGCCGTAGGGTGAGGCGAACGCCGACCAGCGAGAGGACAGCACGTGGCAAAGCGGATTGTGTTCTGGGGCACCGGTTTTGTCGGCAAGATGGTGATAGCCGAGATCGTCAAACACCCGCTGTTCGAGCTCGTCGGCGTCGGCGTCAGCGACCCGGCCAAGGTGGGGCGCGACGTCGGGGAGATCTGCGGCATCCCCAGCGTCGGGGTCACCGCCACCGACGACGTCGACGCCTTGATCGCCCTGGCGCCCGACGCGCTGGTGCACTACGGCCCGACGGCCGCACACGCCGCGGACAACATCACGCTGATGTCGCGCTTCCTGCGCGCAGGCATCGACGTCTGCTCCACGGCGATGACCCCGTGGGTGTGGCCCGGGCTCAAACTCAACCCGCCGGAGCTGCTGAAGCCGATCACGCAGGCGTGCGAGGACGGCGGGGCGTCCTGCTTCACCACCGGTATCGATCCGGGCTTCGCCAACGACCTGTTCCCGATGACGCTGATGGGCGTCTGCGCCGAGGTCCGCAAGGTGCGCGCCTCAGAGTTGTTGGACTACACCAACTACACCGGGGACTACGAGAACGAGATGGGGATCGGCCGCGAACCCGACTTCCAGCCGGTGCTCAAGATCCCCGAGGTGCTGATCTTCGCCTGGGGCGGAACGGTTCCGATGATCGCGCACGCCGCCGGCATCGAGCTCGATGAGATCACCACGACCTGGGAGACCTGGGTGACCCCGAACGAGCGCCCGACCGCCAAGGGGGCGATCAAGCCCGGTCAGGTTGCGGCGGTGCGCTTCACCATCAACGGGGTCTACCGGGGCGAGACCCGCATTCAGCTCGAACATGTCAACCGGATCGGACAGGACGCGGCACCGGAGTGGCCGTCGGGCACCCAGGATGACGTCTATCGCGTAGATATCGAAGGGACGCCCAGTATTTCGCAGGAGACGGCGTTCCGATTCACCGACGGCTCCGGACGTGACGCGGCGACCGCGGGCTGCCTGGCCACCGGGATGCGTGCGCTGAACGCGGTGCCGGCCGTCAACGACCTGCCGCCGGGCTGGGTCACCGCGCTGGACCTGCCTTTGATTCCCGGGGCCGGAACCATTCGCTGAGGCCGCTTCAGCTCCGCGGCCGCAGCCGCAACGGCGGCATCGGCGGCGCGGGCAGCCGGTCGAGGCGGCCCCGGTAGCCGTCCACCGCACCGAAGCGTTCGTCGCCGTCCTGCCACAGCTGCCGGAACGCGACGATCTCCTCGTGGCTGCGGCCGATGAAGTTCCACCACATCACCAGCTCGGATCCGAAGGGCGTCCCGCCCAGCAGCAGCACCCGGGCGGGGGAGTCGCCCGGGTTGCGCAGCGACAGCTCCCGGTGCCCCGTCCCCTGATAGCCGACCGCGCCGGAACCGAGCGGCACGCCGCTGAGCTGCACGGCCCCGGTGTCGCACAGCACCCCGTGCTCGAACCCCGGGTCGACGTCGAGCACCAGGTCGGTGCGCGGCTCCAGGTCGAGTTGGGCGCCGAGCAGCGCAGTGAAGGACTCGACGGGGGAGCGGCGTCCGGCCAGCTCGCCGAGAAACACCAGCGCTGTCGCACCGGGCAGCGACACCGGCTCGGGTGCGTAGTGGTCGAAGGCACGCTCGGCGTCACGCGCGGCGTCCGGCAGTGCCACCCACAGTTGCACGCCGTGCAGGATCGGCGCGGATTGGGCGTCGACCGAGACCTCGGAGTGGCAGATACCGGCACCGGCGGTCATCAGGTTCAGCTCGCCGGGGCGCACCACCGCGTGCACGCCACCGCTGTCGCGGTGCTCGACGCGCCCGCTGAACAGCCAGGTCGCGGTCTGCAGCCCGGTGTGCGGGTGCGGGGGCACATCCATGCCCCCGGCGGTCGCGATGTCATGCGGACCGTAGTGGTCGATGAAGCACCAGGCGCCGATCAGCGAGCGTTCGCGCTGGGGCAGGGTGCGGCGAACCAGGATGGCCCGCGGCCCGCCCAACGGAACCTCGCGGGGCTCCAACACCTCGATGCCTTCCGACGGCCCTGCCGCACAGTCGAATTCACTTGCAGTGGATTCCAGGTTGCTCAACCGCCCACCTCCGCGCCGTGCGCCATGCCGTTGCGGCGACCCTACCGCTCAGGCCGCAGACGGGCGACCGATCGGACCGGACGGCAGGTGAAACACGGCCGCGGGCGTCGTAAGACGGTGACGTTCGTGGTTGGCCAGCAGCGCCTGGTTCTCGGGGAGTTCACGGGTGTTGATCTCGCCGTCGGCGATCTTCTGCAGCACCGCGTGGGCCGCGGCGAGTTCGGCCCGCTTGCGGTACTGCCCGCCGGGCAGTTTCACCCCGGCCCACACGCCGTACTCCTCGCCGCGTTCCACTGCCAGCGCGGCGCACCGGCGTTGCTGGGCGAGCGGGCAGCGCCGCAGGCACTGCAGCCGGGCTTCGGTCGAGGACTGTTCGTATGCGCGGGCCTTGGCGGCTCCGTCGGCTCCGTCGGCGTCGGGGTAGCCGAACCACAGTTCGGGATTCGCGGAGCAGGGGGGTGCCATCAGAACGACCTCCTCATTGTGCGGACGTGTAACCCGGAACGGATAACGTAGATGGAAACATATATGAACAGATATGCCGAACGCAAGAGAAGGTGATAAAAACATATATGTAACTAGTGAAGGGCCAGGCTGTGTACTATCCGGACATGGCCTGGGCGCAACGATGAGCCGTGAGGCAGCGGGCGCGGCCATCCGGGCCCTGCGGGAGGCGCGCGACTGGTCGCTGGCAGACCTCGCCGCCGCCACCGGCGTCAGCATCATGGGCTTGAGCTACCTGGAGCGCGGAGCGCGCAAGGCTCACAAAAGCACAGTTCAGAAGGTTGAGAATGGGCTCGGCCTGCCGCCGGGCACCTATTCTCGGCTGTTGATGGCCGACGATCCCGACGCCGAACTCGCCCAGTTGATGTCGGTCGCCGCACCTCCAGCGTCGTCTGCCAGGCCCGCCGGAGCGGTCGTCGTCGACCGCCACAGCGACACTGAAGTCCTGGAGGGATACGCCGAAGCGCAACTCGACGCCCTGCGTTCGGTGATCGCCAGACTGCCTTCGGAAGCATCAGACGAATACGAGACGTATATTCTTTCCGTGATCGCGCAGTGCGTGACGGCGGAGATGTTGGCGGCCAGTTCCTGGCGGGTGGCCGTCAACGCCGGCGCCGGTCACGCGGACCGGCTCATGGCGCACCTGCAGGCGCTGGAAGTCACCCGCGCCGACCTGTTGGCCCGGATGCCCGCCAGCCTGACCAGCCGGTTCGACCAGGCGTGCACACGCTCGGCGCTGCCGGAACCGGTGATCGCCGGGTTGCTCGGCATCACCGTCGAGGAGATGTGGGACATCCGGAACACCGGCGTGATCCCGCCGGGAGCACTGGCCCGGGTGCGCGCGTTCGCCGACGCCGAAGCAACCGACCGACACAACGAGGGGGCGCAACGGTGAACAGTGAGCTGGACCTGCTGACCAGGGCCCACGCGCTCTTCGGCGCCGGGGGGCAGCCGGCGACGTTGGATGCCGGACTCGATCGCTATGCCGATCTGCTGGAACGGAACGCGAACAGCTACACCGGCCCGGCGCACGAGCGCTATCGGCAGACGGTAGGTGCCCAGCGGGCACGGCTGTTGGCGAATGCGCGTACCGATGCGGCCGCAACGGCTGTGCTGGCCGCCGCGTTCGCCGACCATGCCCACGGCCGGCAGCAGACGGCAGGGGTACTGGCCGCGGCGCGCGCCGACGGGCCGGCCGCCGACTCTCCGCTGGCGCAGCGGGAGGCCATGCGCCGGCGCGCGGCACGACTGCGAGCCCAACGTGCCCACGTGCTCTCGGCACACCGGCGTGCCCGGGCGCACCGGGCCGGGTTGGCACGGCTGCGGTATCGCGGTGCGCGACGTCGTGTGGACCCGAATCGGTTGCGGCTGCCCAACACTCGCGCCGGGGCGGCGGTGCGTGCGGCGCTGTCGCGGATCGGCAGACCGTACGTCTGGGGTGCCACCGGGCCGGACCGATTCGACTGCTCGGGCCTGACCCAGTGGGCGTACCGCCAGGCCGGCGTACCGCTGTCGCGCACCACCTACACCCAGATCTACGACGGAATTCCGGTGGCGCGCTCCGAGATTCGGCCAGGTGACCTGGTGTTCCCCAGCACCGGCCACGTCCAGATGGCGATCGGGAACAATCTGGTGGTCGAAGCCCCACACCCCGGTGCGGCGGTTCAGATCAGCCCGCTGGGCGGATATGTCGCGATTCGGCGCCCGGTGTCCTGAGGAGTCCACAGCCCCCGGTCGGGTGAATTGTCGGCGTCGCGTGCCCTGCGTAGTGTCACCGGCCATGGAGCGGTCAGCGTGACGACTCGCGACGACGTGTTGGACGTGATTCACCGGATCGAGACGGCCGGGAACGCGGGTGAGGCGACGCGTGCGGCACAGGCCGCCTTGACTCTGCCGCTGCCGTCGGCGGGTTATGACCGGGTACTGGATCAGCTGCGCACGGCGTATCCGCGAATCGTCGGCGCGGCAGCTACCGAGCAGCAGGGCGCCGCAGCACAGGCCATGAAGGAAGCTGAAGCGGAACTGCGCCAACAGCTCTCGGCAACAGCGGAATTCGACCGGCACATCCTAGAAGCGTTGCGTCACGCCGGCCAGAACACAGTGGAGGGCCGTCGCCGCCTCGACAACCTGGAGGCCGAGATCGTCGGCGCGGCGCGGGCGTGGGATCTGAGCACCGCGGCCGGGTCCCGCGAGTTCCAGCGTTACCTGATCGGCAAACTGGGCGAGATCATCCGGGTGGTCGCCGCAGCCGACGACGACGACACCGCCAAGCAGGAGCTGACGACCGCGCTCACGGCGTTGTACACCGACAACACCGGCCGCGATGAGTCATCACCGGCCGCGCAGCCCCCCGCGGGTGTCACCGACCCGGTGTTGATGCCCGATGTCCCGGCAAAGGCAGGTCCCGACGAGGAGGATCCCTGGCTCGACCCCGACCTGGACGACGCTTACCTCGACGACGAACTGGAGCCCGAACCCGGTCCTGCGGCCGCAGCGCACTACCAGCCCGGGATGCCGTCGATGCCCCCGAACTTCGGCGGCGAATCGCCGGGCTTCGGCGGAATGCCGGCGGGGATGTCGCCCGGTTTGCCGCTGGCCGGACTGGGCTCGGACCCGTTCGACGACATCGGTGACCAGGAGTACCCGAGAGAGACCGAGGCCGAAGACGCTGGGCCGGAGGACAAGGCTGACACGGACACCGCCGCCGACGCTGATGACGCCGGCGGACCCGCACCGGAGCCTCCGGCCGACGACGGGCCGGTGACCGTGCGGCTGCCGGACGGGCAGACCACTAGCGTCGCCGATCCGCAGCTGGCCGCAGCCATGCAGGCCGCCGCGGACGGCACGCCGGTGGCGGAGGCGTTCCGTCGGCAGGGGATCGCCATCCCGCCGCCGGGCACACCCGTGACCGCCCCCGTGGACCAGGCGCAACTTCAGCCCGGTGATATCGGGGTGTTCACCGACCGCCATGCGCTCGCCGTGGGCGATGGCCGGGCCCTGCTCGACGGGCAGCTCCACCTGGCCGGCAACCTGCGGGGGCCCGGATTCCTGGGCTGGCAGCATCCCCCGATCCGCGCCGGCGGGCCGGCACCGGTCCCCGAACCCGTCCCTACACACACCGCCGGCTACCGGTGGGCTTGAAAATCGCCGTCTCAACCGTCATCGTCGACTAGCCAGGGAGGTAAACATGCCACAGGAGATCCACGTCAACAACGCCGTGCTCACCAAGGCGGCCGGAAACCACCAAGAGACGTCCGAATACCTGGCTACCGTGTCGGCCTCCCACGAGGGCATCCGGGCGATGCTGAGCTCGCTCGGGCCGATCTACGGTGACCTGCGTCAGGCCGCGGACTCGATGCTCGACGCCCGCAAGGGCTGCTACGACAGCCAGGCAGGCGAGCATTCGGACGTGGCCGGCAACCTGCACGGCGCAGTGTCAACGTGGAACAAGCACGAAGACGACGCGGCCAGGTCCTTCCGGAACCTCACCGATGGGCGCTGATGACTGAGCCGAATCCGGCATATGACACCGCGCATCCCAGCGGCGACGTGCTGTTCCGGTCCTGCCGCGGCGGTTATCTGCACAGCGTGGCGCTGAGCGAGACAGCCATGGGGGCCGACGTCTCTCGGCTGGCCGAGGCGATCGTGCTGACGGCCGAGGTGTCGTTCCTCAAGGCGGCGTTGGAGATCCGGGCCGACATGGTCACCACCGGGCACGCGCCCTCAGCTGCGGTGCCCACCAACGACGATCTTCGGGTGGCCACCGAGCGTCTGGTGGAACACCGACTGCACGGCGACCGGCACACCGGGCGTTAAGTCACCCACTGCCCGGCGGCATCGGCCCTCGGTGCAATGCCGTCGGGTGCGTCGATCACCGTGTCACCGAACAGGTTTCGGGCGCGCTCCAGCAGCGCGAGCACTTCGCTCAGCGTTGCTTCACATCCCGTACCCGGGGACCCGACGTCGGCCATGAAATGCACGCTACCGACCTGCTGTGGGGCTGACAATTCACGACACACAGGGGTTGGGGATAGCCAACGGTACGCTTGCGCGGTGGCACTATTCGGTCGACGGTCGGCGCGCCAGCGCCTCCGGAGCGCGGCCCGGGAGTCGCTGACGATCCCGGCGTTCAGCGCTCCGGTCGACTGCAGTGCCTGGGTGCTCGGCGGACTGTGGCCCGCAGAGTTGGCGACGGTGACGCCGGCGACGGCTCAGCTGGCCGAGTACCTGGACGCCGATCTGCGGCGCATTGCAGATTCGGCGAACGAAAAGCTGCATGCGATCGGTCGATCGGGGCTGGCGGGTCAGGCGCGGCAGACCGCCGAGTCCAGAGTGATCAACGTGGCCAGGGCGTTCGCCGTACTTCGGGTGGAGTCGACGGTGCGCTATCTGCACAACGAGGCCCTGGAGTTTCGTCCGCAGTACGCCAGCCTGAATTCGGCCCCGCCCCCGGCGGCGGTGACCGAGCAGATCCCGGCCCCGGTAGAGCCGGAACCCGTCGCGGTGGAACTGCCTCGCCCGGTCGATCCGCCCCCGGAGGCCCCGAGACCCGCGGCCCGTCATCGGATGCCGGAGCCGGTCGTGGTCGAGGCGCCGCCCGCACCGCTTCCCGAGCCCGAGTCCGAGCCCGCGCCGGTCCCGGAGGTGGCGGAGCCGGCTCCCGAGGTGCCGGTGGCGGAGGAGCCGGTTGTTGTGCCGCCGGTTGTTGTGGAGCCCGTGTTGGTGGAACCGGTGGTGGCGGAGCCAGTGGTGGAGCCACCGGTTGAGGTTGTGCTTCCGGTCGAGGTGGTACCAGTCGTCGAGGTGCCCGTCGTCGAGGTGCCGGTTGTGGTCCCGCCACCGGAGCCGGTGGTGGCCCTGCCGCCCCCGCCCGAGCCGGTTGTGGTCAGGCCGGAGTCTTCCGAGCCGACGGTTCTCATTCCGGTGGAGCCCGAACCGCCCGTCGTCGTCGCGGCCGAGCCCGAACCGCCCGTCGTACCCGCCACGCCACCCCCGGCCCCGCCGGCCGTGACCGAATCCGATGACCAGCGCCTGCAGCGCCTGCTGGCGTTCGTCGCGCGGCAGGAGCCCGGCCTGAGCTGGGCCGTCGGCAGCTTCGCCGACGGCAAGACCGTGCTGGTCACCGACTTGGCCCACGGCTGGATCCCGTCCGGGATCGAGCTGCCGGCCGAAGTGCACCTGCTCGGTCCCGGGCAACGAACCGGCACCGCGGCCGCCATGCTGGGCGACGCAACGGCGTCGGCCATTTACCACCCCGGCGATCGGCTGGGCTGGGCCAGCGACTTCGGCGTGACCGAAGCCTCGGTACAGCCTCGCGAACTGGACGCCGTCGACGACCTCGGCTGGCAGCTCAGTGAGGCCACCCACTGGCGTGACGGGCTGCCGCGGATGGCCAACACTCTGGTGAAGGCTGGTGCGACCGGCACCGGTGTGGCCGACGCTGAAATCGACTTACTGCGAGTGCATCTGGACACCGTGCGCTATCAGCTGCTCGCGCAGTATCCCGGCGCCGACGCCGCTCTGGTGCTCAACTGCATGCTGCTGGCCGCGACCGAGGGCATCGCCGCTGGCGATGGGGTCTCGGCCAACTACCACTACAGCTGGTTCCGTGCGCTCAGCGCTCCGCAGCCCAGCCAGTGGGACCCGCAGAAGTAAGGCCGGCATTGAATTGACGCTACTCACACGGGCTCGACATACTAAGTGAATGTCGGGGCCGGACAGTCGCACGGAACTCAGCGACAGGGACCTCGTCGAGTCCGTGCTGCGGGACCTGCGTGAGGCCGCGGAGAAGTGGGAAGCGCTCGTCGCGGAAGCCGAAAACACCACGTACAGCGTCGATCTGGGTGACGTGCGGGCGGTGGCCAATGCGGACGGGCGGCTGCTGGAGCTGACCCTGCACCCCTGTGTGGTCACCGATTACACCCACGGTGAGTTGGCGGATCGCCTCAACATGGTGTTCACCGCCCTGCGCGAAGAGGCGGTGGCCGACTTCGAAGCCCGGTACGGCAGCTAGGAGTGATGCCGGTCGCGTCACACGCCGCGACCGTGGACTGACGCCTCCGGGTGCACGCGAATGGGGCCGTTTCTCAGATGGAGATGATGTGGACGATGTCCTCAAGGCCGCGAAAATCGTTGGGGTTCCGGGTGTATAGCGGCAGGCCCGCAGCCAGCGCAGTCGCCGCGATGAGTAGGTCGACAGCGCGCCACCGGGGTTGGCGGCCGGCAGCGACACCGGCGGCGTAGATCCGTCCATACGCCCTCGCGCAGTCACCGTCGAACGGTAGCGGTTCCACCCAGGATTCGATCTGTTGCAGCCGATCTTGGCGGCGTGCACTTTCGGCCCGGTCGTCGGTCGCATGCGGGCCGGCGGAGAGCTCAGCCATGGTTACCGCGCTGACAGAAGCCCCTTCGGGGAGATCGGCCGGGACAACAACGTCCAGGTCGATGATGACCGAAGTGTCGAGCAGGCCGGTACCGGTATCAGCCACGCGGCGTGATGTCCTGATCGGCGTGGCTGTCGAGGTCCTTGCGGAACCGCGCGTACTCGATGCGCGGAGCGCCGCGGAAGGCCTCCGCCAGTGCCGGGCCGTTTACGACGTACCGCCGCCGCAGCGGGACCAGTTCCCCCACGGGCACGCCATTGCGGGTGACGACGAACGCTTCTCCTTCGTCGAGCTTGCGCATGATGTCACCGCTGCTGTTACGCAACTCGCGCTGGCTGATTTCCCGACTCACTCCACGAGTGTAGCGCTGGTGCTACGGGGTGCCTAGATGCTGTAATGCCGCAGCCGCTGCAACCGTCGCATCCCGGCGGCGGCCACCTTCTCCGGGGCCGGGCGCAGCGCCGTCTCCATCCGGGAGCGGACGTCGTCGGTGTCGAGGTGCGTACCGATCGCGACGAGGTGGCCGGCGCCGGAGCCCGCGGGCGCATTGGCCACATGGACCGACGTGCCGACGACGTTGAACAGGTAGTGGCGCTTGCCGATAGCCACGGTGCCCTTCATGCGGTAGACGCCACGCGGCGGGCTTTCGAGCAGGTCGATGAGCGGGCCCGGGTCCACGGGGCCGTCGCCGAGGACGGTCACCGACGCCGCATGCACATGCTCATCGTGATCGTGATCGGGCTCGGCAAGCAGGAGTTCTCGAAAGGACATCTGCCCGTCCTCGCCGCCGTCGTCGACGTCGTAGAGTAACCGGGGATCGATGCGGCCGGCTATCGCACCCACCACGTACGCGTCGGGATTCAGTTCGCGCACACGGGATTCCACCCGGCGCAACGTCTCCTCGCGGGCGTCCTCGGCGATCCGGTCCAACTTGTTGACCACCACCAGCGACGCCGCGCCGTACCGCGGCGGGGGAGCGGGGCCGGTGTCGACGGTGTCGAAGTGCTCCGCGCCGTCGATGACGTCGACGACACCGCCGTGGCGGATCCGCTCCACCCCGCTGAACCGGATGAGTCGCGATATGGTCACCGGTTCGGCCATTCCACTGGCCTCGACGATGATCGCGTCCAGCGCGAGCTTCGGGTCGGCGAGCTTCTCCAGCGCGTCGTCGAGCCCGCCCTCGTCGGGCAGGCAGCAGATGCATCCCCCGGCGATCGAGACGGGTTCGTCGATTTGACCGGTGACCAGTCCGGCGTCGACATTGAGTTCACCGAAGTCGTTGATAACCACCCCGATTCGCGCTCCCGGCGCCCGCAGGACATGGTTGAGCAGGGTGGTCTTGCCCGCGCCGAGGTAGCCGGTCAGCGCGATGACAGGGATGGCAGCAGCGTTCCGGTCGGCCATCCGGCCATTATCGCGGTCAGGCGTCGGCCGGGAACCAGTAGTCCAGTGTCTGCTCGACCCCGCCCCAGTCGACGCCCAGCCAGTCGCCGAAGAAGCCTTCGATGTTGCCGAAGGCGCTGTAGACGAACGCCACGGCCGAGTAGAACAGGCCGTCCCACCAGGCGCTGTCGACCAGGCCGTGGCTCCAGGCGTTGACCCAGGCGCCGAACTGGTCGAAGTCCCCGGAGATGTCGATGTTGGTGATCATGCCGTCGGTGCTGGACGTGTGGTTGCCGACCTCGGCGGGGGACAGTCCCAGATACATCATGTGCTCGTAGAACAAGCCGAGCCCATCGGTGGAGGTGGGGTCGGTGACCGGGTCGCCGGGAATCGTGTAGTCGGTTACCGCGAACGCGTTCGTCGGGGTCTGGACGCCGTTCAGCAGAGCGGTGTCGAAGAAGTCGGGGGACGAGGCCCCGCCGCCGTCCAGCGACGCGGTATCCGCACCAACGGGATTGCCGATGAACACGAAGTGCAGAAGGTTCGGGTCGACGCCGTCGTGGGCCAGCTGCGCCATTGCGATCGAGCCGGCCGTCGCACCCTGCGACCAGCCGAACACCCACAGCGGGTGGTCGGCGTCGTAGGCGTCCGGGTTGGCGGCGAGTTGGGCGTGTACCTCGCGCACGATCTCGGCCGCCCCGACGAAACTGCTGTGCCCCTGCTGGACCAGCGCCGGGGTGGACAGCAGCAGCAACGACCCGTCGCACCCGGCGGAACCGACCACGCATGCGGTCGGGTCGTCGCCGACGTCGAAACCCAAGGGGCGCAGGTACAGATCAGCCGCGGTCTCGGCGAACGTCGCCGACGGCGTCGACAGGATGGTCGGTCCGACGAAGATCGCGGTGTCGGCAAGCAGGTCGATATCGACGTACGCGGCGTGGACGGTGGGTGCGGCCAGGACGCTGCCGGCGACCGCACCGGCGATGGCCATCGGCGCGATCGCTCTGGTCAGCATCCTGGGCCCCTCCACCCGCAAGCTAAAAATCACACGAATAAATCACAAGAGTGAGCTGAGGGCGATCATGGCAGGGACCTCCGTCGAAGTCAACGGATCATTGACTCTCGCAGGCAGAGAATGCCACTATTGCGTCTTCGGCCGTCTCTCGTCCTAGGAGCCTCCGCAATGATCGCAACCCGAGCGTTGGCGCCGGTCGCCGCCGCGTTTACCGTCGCCGCCGGCGTCCTCGGAACGCCCGTCCTGCCGACCACCTGGACGCAGGTGGCGCTGCTGGCGGACACCGCGATCTTCGTCGGCGGCACCATGCTGTCCACGCCGTCGGCGACATTCGCGCAGACCGCGGCCGATCTGTACCTGAACCCGTTGGGTTTCGACGCCGGCGACGACCCGACGGTGTGTGTGATCGGTTCCGGCGTCTGCGATTCCCCACTGCAGGTGTTGACCACCCCGGAACTGATCCTGCAGGGGCACAGCAGTTTTGTCGGCGCGGCGGAGATCGTGCGGACGGTGCAGGCCGAGCTCGCCGGGAACCCCGGTGTCTACGACGCCGAGCATCCGCTGTGGGTGTTCGGCTACTCGCAGGGTGCGACGGCCGCCTCGATCGCGATGGCGCAGCTGGCGCACGACGGTGTCGACCCGCGGGCTTTGCACTTCGTGTTCATCGGCGACCCGTCCGATGCGGACGGCGTCAGCGCCACCAACCAGAGCGACACTCCATGGGACAGGCTTTTCGACATGCCGATACTGAACGGCAACCTGACCCCGAACGACGCGTTCCCGACGACCATCTACACGTTCCCGGGCGACCCCGTCGCCGACGCCGCCTCCAATTCGATGCTCGGCCTGTTCTACGAGCACATGATGTACATGGGGCTCACGCCGGCGCAGGTTGCCGACCAGACGAAAACTGTCGACGGCATGATCACCAACGTCGATATCTCCGGGGACATCGATCAGTTCAGTGCCTGGATCAACTCGTTCGGACACGGGTTGCTCGACAGCGCCTCGGTGGAAGCGCTCTTCAATTCGCTTGTGGCCCTTGTGTACAGCGCCTTCGGCAACATCGAGGGCTTCTTCACCGACTGGATGGGCATCGACTGGGGCGGGGTCGAGCAGACGCTGGACTACTGGTTCCCGGAGGCCTGACCGAATCGCGCTAGTTGCGCTAGCGCGAATCCTGGAATCTCCCTACCATGGCCTCCATGGAGACGATCAGCAGCACAGACGCCAAAAACCAGCTCAATCGGCTCTTGAACGACGTCAAATCCGGTGCTTCGTTCACCATCACCAGCCACGGCAAGCCGGTTGCGCAACTGGTGCCAGTCGCGGCCGTCCCACGCAGATTTGGTCAGCTGCCAAGCGTCGCCGTTCCCGATGACTTCGACGCCGCACTGCCGGCAGCAGAACTCGAGGCATGGGACGGGTCCCAGGGGTGAATGTCCTACTCGACACCCACGTACTGCTGCGGCTGGTCAGTAACCCCTCGAATCTGGCTCCCGAAACGCTCGCGATCTTGTCCGACCCCGGGACCGACCTGTGGGTGACGGCCGCGTCGGCCTGGGAGATCGCAACCAAGACCCGGTTGGGGCGCCTCGACGGTGCAGCGTTGTTGTCGACATGGACCGACGTCATGACCGACATGAGCTGTTCGGAACTGGCGATCGACTCCGCCGACGCGATCCTTGCCGGCCGACTTCCCTGGGAACACCGCGACCCGTTCGACCGGATCATCGTCGCCCAAGCGTTACGACGCAATCTCACCATCGCAACCCGTGATGCCAAGATCATCGACGCGGCGATCACCCCGACCCTGACAGGGTGAATTGACGGTAAAAAGTTCGCCTGCCACGATCGCCGAAAGACGATCGAGGGGAGGTCGGGATGTTCGTCGATCCGGCGATGCTGACGGCGGGTGCAGCCCATGCCCACACGGCGTCCGAGCACGCCCAAGCAGGCGCGAAGGAGCTGGATCAGCGCACGGTAACGGCGGGAATCTTCGGGGGCTTCGGCGCGGCCGATGTCTTCCACCAGGCGATTTCGACCAGTCACGCCGAGCACGTCACCACGCTCAATGATCACCGCCGGACGCTGGCTGATGTCGGGGACAAGGCCCACCTCGCCCGGCGGGCGTTCCTCGGCATGGACCATGAAGCCGCGGCCCAACTGCGTGGGGTGCGGTGCAACTCCAACATCTGAATCTGCCGTGGCTCATCGAAGCCGCCGGCGGTGATCCGTGGCAGGTCAACAGCACCCTGCAAAGCGGCAATCCGGGCGTCGTCGACGAGCTGGCGCAGGCCTTCCACAACGCCGCTTTGTGTACGTCCGAGTCCAGTGCGGCGTTCACCGAGGCGGGGAAACGCTTCCGGGCCGCGTGGAACCGGGAGAACGGTGAACACCCGATCAACGACTCCCTGGAAGTTCAGCGCGCCACCCAAACCCTGCACCTGCAGCAGAACCAGCTCCTCGCGATTGGCACCGATCTGGAGAACATCGCCGCCGCGCTGGCTGAGGCTCAGCGCGACGCGGCGGACAAGATCGCCGCACTGGAGACGCAGCTGCAAAACATCGACGACCACATCGGCGTCTACCTCGACGCCGACGCCGACGTCTCGGACCTGGTGCAGATGGCTGCCGACGACACCGCCGGGATTCTGCATCAGATCGAAAAGATCCGCGACGACTACGCCGCGACACTTCAAGCCGCAACGGCCAAGCTGTTGTCCGACGGCTACGACCCGGTGGCCCTGCACGGCTACGACGGCGACGGGCAGCCGACGCTGGACCAGCAGACCGACCGCGCCGCCGATGCCTACGGCACCACCCAGCGCGACCACGACCAGCAGCTGGTGGACGAGCCCGGCGAGATGACGCCGGAGAAGGCCGAAGCCGCTGCGCGCCTGCGCGATTACGCCACCGTCAGCGACCCCGCGGCCGATCCGGATGCCCGACGTCTCGCCGGTGAGCGCCTCGATGACTTCCGGATGGCTAATTTTGTTGGGCAGCTGCCGCCGGACATGGTGTTGGGCGGCGATGCCCGAAGCAACGCGGCCAATCGGTTGGACATGCAGCGCCGCCTGGAATCTGGAACCGTGCATCCCGATATCGCGCCGATGACTCCGGATCAGGCCACCCGAGCCCTCGACGAGGCTGAAACCGTCGCCCGCGCTTGGACACTCACCAGCTTCGCCGACCGACTTCGCAACAGCGGAGTGTCCCCGGGAGGCGTCACGCGGGCTGTCACCGCAATCAGGAACGGGATCCCGGCCAGGGAGTTCTTCGACCAGCTCTCGAACGCCTCCGGCAGCGTAGGCAAGGGACTGGCGAAATACGGAGAAGTATTATCTCCGGCGGATCACCGAATCAACCCGAGCGCGTACACCAAGGCCGACGCCGCGGCGTTGGCGAAATTCGGCAGGAATCTCGGCGGTGCGGCGACTGTACTGGACGGTGCACTAACCTTGATCGACGTGGTGAACGGCGATATCTCGCCGAAGCAGGGTGTGGCGGAATTTGGTGGCCGTTGGGCAGGGGGTGCAGTAGGTGGATGGGGCGCGCTTGTTGCAATGTCCTTCTTGGTCGCACCGGAGATAGCCGTGCCCGTCGCAGTGGCCGGTGGCGTAATCGGCGGCTCCAAATTGGGTCAAACAGCCGTCGATAAACTGCTGGGATACTAACTTGAATTATGCACTGATCATCGCAGGCGGTCTCTGCCTTTTCGCCGGTGGGCTGCTTGAGCATCTAAAGGTGCCGTTGACGACAAAGCGTCGCATGTACTGGTATCTGGCGGCACTGTCGGGGATACTTTGGTTCCTAGCGGGCTACCCCAATCTTGAGAATATGCTCGGTTTCCTCGCCATGGCATTGGTAATCCAGCTGGGATGGGCATATGCCCACACGCCATATATTCGCATAAATGGCAAAATTTACGCGTTTGAATCAAAGTATGTAAACATCGAATCGGAAAATGGCCCGGACGAACTTCGGCGGCGCAATGAATTTACTACACCGACCAAGATGTGGTGGGTAGTTGCATTTTGGCCGATAGTGATTTGCGCCGCGATATGCAGTTCATTTCTGCCGGGCCGTGAAGGATTTAGTATTCACAACGACGGTGCGTGGATTCTCGGTTTGCTCGGATACTGCCTGTTCTTCGGAATCGTTGTGGGCCGAGGCGAGGCGAAGCTCGACCGCTCGATCGCGCAAGGACAATGGCCCCAGTTCATCATCGCGTCGATATGCTCAGCGGGTCTGTTCGCCGTGTTCTATCTGACGGCCTACCACGCGACCATGCTGGTGAGGGAACGACGGGAAGACTGACTGGGCGCTGCCTTCCCAGCCGCCTTACTTCGACGAATCCTTCTTGTCCACAATGCGTTTCAGCGGCGTGATGCCGGGGTGGCTGGCGTCCTTGGTGGCGGACTTCGTCACCGGCACGTTCGGGGCGGCGGTGGTCCGACCCTTGACCGGTTGACCGTTGGGCATGCCGGGGGTCGTGATCCGCTTCGACTCGGTCGGTCCGTCTTTGCCGCCCTTGCCGCCGCCGCCCGCTCCGCCGGGCATCATCGGCATCATTCCGCCACCGCCGCCACCCGGTCCGGCCGCCCCACCTGGGGCGCCGGCCATTCCACCTTTGGCCATGGCGCTGGCCGGTGTTGTCGGTGTCGAGGTGCCCGGGACCGGTGGCGGGCCGAGATTGCTGGCCGGCGTGGTACCCATGCCGAGCCCGCCGCCGCTTCCCCCGGAGCCCGAGATTCCGGTCGATCCAAGATCCGGGTGGACGTTCGAGGCAAGTGTGGTGCCGCCGAGGCCGCCTTTGGCCAGCGACATCAGCGGCGACAGCGCACCCTGGCCGGCCTGCATCAAGCCCTGCGGCACTTTGCCCACCGAGCCGAGCACGCCACTGAGAGCGCCGGTGACGCCTTGCAGCGCGCCGGTGACGCCCTGCATGGCGCCGCCCATCGCGTCCTGAGGTGCCTTTCCGGCCAGGGCGGCGTCGCCCTTGCCGGCGAGCTTCTCGAACTGCGACGCCGCGTCGGCCTCATGCTCACTGAACTTTCGCACCGCGTCTAACGCATGCCCGGTGCGGTCGGCGTGGTCCCCGGCGATGTCGGTGTTGGTCCCGGGGAGGTCGGCGTTGGTCGCGGCGCCGAATGCCGCAGCGTTGGCGTCGGTGGACGAGACGCCGCCAGTGTGGACGGGAGCAGGCGCAAGCGGAGTCGGAGGGGCGCTCATGCCGGTCTGCATGTATTTCTCAAGCTCGGCGATGACGTCGTTGGTCATGGCTTCAAACCTCCGTACCGCACCGTCACGGCCTGGTGCCAGGCCAGGTGGTAGCGGGCGAGTTCTTCACTTCCGTCGATCAGGGCGTCGACGGCCGCCAGCAGCATCCAGTCCGCGACGTCTTTGGGGGCGTGCGCCGGATATGCCGAGAGTACTCGTGTCCGCGTCGCATCGACCACCTGCTGGAACAGTTCGATTTCATTGTCGGCGGCACCGTATCGGCGGGACACGGCCTGCGCGACGGTCTGCACGATGCGCGGCAGACGCGAATTGGCTCCGACGGTGTCGATCAGCGTGGGGCCCAATTCGTCGACGCGCTGGCCGTGGCGGGCGCGTTCCCCGGTACCGGGAATCGGGTCCTGCGGATCGGCGCCAGCGATGTAGGTGTTCGGCTGGTGGGAGGCCACGGCCACCACCGCACCCAGAAGGTCGACCGCGCTGGTGTCCCGGCGGCGCTGCGCGGGGCTGAGAAGGGTCACACCTGGTGGGAGTTTGACGGTGGGGGGAATCCAGCCGCCGGCCAGATCGGTGACCAACACGGTGGTGGACTCGTCGTCGCGCAATCCGGCGGCCCATGCCAGTCCCGGTTCCTGACGGGCGACGGCGTCAACTTTGCGCTGCAGATCCTGTTGCTCGGCAAGACGTTTGCCGGCAGTACCAGCGCCGGCCCCAGCCGTTCCGCCGGCCGCCGCGCTGCCGGCCATCGCCGCAGCCGAAGCCCCACCGGCACCGGGCGTCGCTCTGCCCGGGGCGGAACGGTCCCCCGAGGAGGTCACCGCGGTGCCGCCGGAGGTCGGGGTGGTGGCACCAGCTGCCGGCGCCGGGGCGGCAGGACCGCTCGGGGCGGCCGGTGCCGATGGGGCGACAGCGCCAGCCGGGCGCAGATCCGCACCGTAGCCAGGCAGCGGACCCACTGGTGCTGCGGGAGTAGCACTGATGGGCGCTGACGGCATCGGTGTCGGCGCCATGGGCGGGGCTGGGGTTGGGCTGACTGCCGATGTCATGGGGGCGGCCTCCGGGCTTGGGCCCGCCAGGTTACTCAGGTTCCCGAGCAGCCCGCCGGCCATCGGCGTCGACGCGGGGGACGGTGGCACCTGCGGACCCTGCGGGAACCCCGACCCGCCTGCTCCGACCGGCGGCAGCGGTGGCATGCCACCAGCTCCCGGCGGACCCCCAGGAAAGGACGAGGCCATTGCCTGGCTTGGACCGCCGCCCGGGAGGTCGCCGGGAAGGCCGGGCGGCATGCCGGCGCCACCACCTCCGAGGCTGGGCATGGACGACGTCAGGGGTGACGGGCCGGCGCCTGCTAGGCCAGGAGCTGTGCCGGAGCCGGGCGCTCCAGCTGTACCCGGTAATGCAGGTACTGCACTACCCCCGCTGCTTCCGCCGTTAGCGCCGCTGTTCCCGCCGCTCCAGTTGCCGCCGTTGGTACCGCCGCCGTTGGTTCCGCCGTTA
>NZ_JAYJJS010000019.1:0-94504 GCF_020181635.2 Mycobacterium zoologicum
GTTGGTACCGCCGCCGTTGGTTCCGCCGTTAGCGCCGCCGTTCCCGCCGCTCCAGTTGCCGCCGTTGGTACCGCCGCCGTTGGTTCCGCCGTTAGCGCCGCCGTTCCCGCCGCTCCAGCTGCCGCCGTTGGTTCCCCCGCCGCTGGCGCCCCCGCCGCCGTTGCCGCTGGAACCGGCGCCGCCACCCGTGACAACGCCGCCGCTTCCTTTTGTGGCTGTAGGACTTCCCGCTTCAGGCCCCCCCTTTCCACCCGAATTGCCGCCACCCCCGATGGTCGTTGGCATGCTGGAACTGGGCCCACCCTGACCGCCGTCGCCACCAGCCCCGCGGGAAGATTCGGCTCCTCCATGGCCGGTTGGACCGCGACCGCCTTCTCCGCCATCCCCGCCGGTTTGGCCGGTCGTCGGTTGCGGATCTGCACCGGTCGGGTTGCCCTTACCTCCAGAACCGCCGTCACTGCTCAGCTTGTTAGTCAGTTCCTCGGCTGTGAGTTCCTTTGGTGGGTGAGAGGTGTCGAAATTTCCACCATGCTCTTTGAGCCAAGTTCTCGCTTCTTCGTTTGATACACCAAGGACTTTTCCAGTAATACGAACGATCTCGTTATTGGCCTTGTCGGCGGCACTTTTCGCCTCCTCGTTTTTATCGCGGATCACGCCGTTGATTTTGTTTACCTTGTCACCTAAGGGCGTGTCCTTGGAGAGGATATCTTGGATCTCGTTGTTGCCCGAGTTGGCGATGCCGGACAAGGTTGTACGTAGGGTAGTCACCTCATTCGCAACCGCCGTATTGGCGTTGCGCTTGTTATGGCAGTGCTCGACGACGTCCATCAAGCGTTGCTCATGCTGAGCCATGCGCGAGGTCAGATCGTTGGCGGTATTGCCGCGGTTTGACGTAGCGATGAGTGTTCGTAGATTGCGAAGCGCGTTTCGCTCGTTGTCCTTGACTTGAGCTTGTGCATCCCACTGAGCGGCTGCTGCTGTGAGTTGGGTGGGATACGCAGGCCACCACGGCCCAATCAACAGAGGGGTGAAAGGCCTTGGATCCGCGGACTCAGTCACCGCACAAGTCCTTTAGGGCCTGAGTCTTGGCGTTTACGTCATCAATTGAAGCTCGAAAATGCGCATCATCGGTACCTTTGCTGCCTGAAGCCGTCATTGTTTCATATGACGATGCCAGGGCAAGAGCGGCGCTACGGTATTGGTCGTTTAGCGCAGGGTCTGAAGCCGCAGCCTCAAGGATAACAGCAGCATTCGTGGCCGATATGCGCGCTAGTGCTATATCAGACCCGTTGGTTTCGATAGAGGCGGCCTCATCCGCGAGTTTGAAGCGTTCACAGAGGTTTGCTTTAGCCGCGTTCGTCTGTTCACGGGTGTAGCTAATACCCGAGCCTGACCCCGGCCGAACGACCGAAACAATGACAGCGACTGTGGAGAGGGCTACCGCCAAGAGCGCGAGTACCGCTAGAGGCCAGGTGCGGGTGCGAGTGGGAGGCGGTACCGGCCAGGGCTGCGTCATGGTCACGTGACGGATCGTATCCCTGAACGCCGCTTCCGCGCTTACACCCGTGTTTTCCTGCAGGGGCACGGGCCGCAGCGCCGTCTGGGCCATCGGGGCCGTCGCAGCGGCCAGCTGGTCCGGGGATACGGACCACGGCGCGCCAATCAAGAATCACGTGCTGGGCCTAGCACCTACACAGTCAGCCGCCGCAAATCCCGTGCATGACACTATCCTTGACGTGGAGATCCTCGCCCATTTTTTGGAATTGCTCGTTAGGAGCCGTGGTGCTTATTGCGGTCTGGGTCTGATATGCAGTAGCTAAGGCGTGGGCTGCACTACAGTCATGCGCGTCCAACGCTGGGTCCGCGGCGGCTGTTTCGAGGATCAGAGCGCCGTTGGTTAATGCCACACGAGCCAGGGCTGGGCTATCGGGGATAGATGTTTCGATGTGCATCGCCTGGGCAGCCAACCGGTACCGGTCACAGAGCTGCGCCTTCGCCTCGGCCTTTTGTGCGCTTGTGTAGTTAGGACGTGGAGCTGGGCCTGACCGGGTCAGCGCAACGATCAGCGCAGTCGCAGCGAGGACTACGGCCAGTCCGGCGAGGGCCGTTGCCGGCCAGTTGCGAGCGCGGATGGGCTCCGGCACAGGCCAGGGTTGCGTCATGGTCACGTGACGGATCGTAGGCCCCAACACCGCTTCCTCGCTTACATGCCATGCGTTTCTTCAAGTGATTTGGCCCCACCGTCATGAATTTTGGCCCCTGCCTGGTTTATCCTGCACGAGCTAGCGAATCAGTAGCGCAGAAAACGTACACAGTGCATCTTCCGCAGCACCGACCTTTCGGAGAGGCTGACTGGCGTGTCCCCTTTGGTATGGCGGCCCTATGCCCAGCGTCTCCAGCGAACCCCGTACATGAAGGGCAGTCGGACGTGACTTCCTACTGCTAACCTGAAGCCGTACCCTACTAGTCGCCGCATAGGGACTTTAATTTGTCAGCCTGTGTGTTTGTTTCCTCAACCGCCGACTGAAAGCGCGGGTCGTCCTTTCCGCTGCTCCCCAGCGCCGTCTCATTTAGTAAGGCGGCGGCGAGGGAAATCGCCGAATCGCGGTACTGGGACTCCAGCGCCGGATCTGCAGCAGCCATCTGTAGCATCACCGCACCGTTGGTTTCGGAGATCCGTGAAAGTGCAGTATTGTCAGGCACGTAGGTTTCAGTGCGCACGGCGGCTCCTGCTATTCGATATTTATTGCACAGATTTGCCTTCGCGCTCGCTCGTTGAGCGGCGGTGTAGTTGCCGCCCGATGCGCCACCCGACCGGGTGAGCGCTATGATTACGGCCGTTGCCGCCAGGGCTACGGCCAAAATCGCGAGAACCGTGACAGGCCAGGTGCGGGCGCGGGCGTGTGGTGGCATCGGCCAGGGCTGCGTTGTGGTCATGCCGCGGATCGTATCTCCCGAGGCTGTGTTGGTACATGCACCGCTGCCCGCGCTGCCGGAACACCCGGATACGTAGCCGCGGCGGTTGCGTACCCGACTATCCAGGGGAATCTCCAACGCCAACGAGGGTTTGAACGGACCACTGGCGGGGTGTAAAGGCCCACCGCAGCACGTCGACACGATCCTCGCCCGCATCTGGGATTCTGGCGGTTTGTGTCTGCGATCGACGAGGCGTCGGTTGTTGGGGTTGCGGAACCCGAGACCGGAACTCGAACTGGGATTACGTGGAATTTCCATTCAGTACGTCGCCCGAGCGGTCAAGGCGAACGTGAGGGCGGCATAAATCCAGGTCGTCAGCTTGAATCGTTGTAGTCCGCAGAACCTTTGGCCACGGGGTGGGCTACCGTTGCGGCATGCCCGATGACCTCGGCAGCTTTGCGGATGCCGCACGCGATCGCGAAGCTCAGCTGGTGCGCCGGCTGGCGGCATCAGTGGCGGTTGACAACGAGTTCGAGGCAGTGCTACGTGGCGCTGTCGAGCAGAATCGTGCTGCGCGACAGCGCTTGGATGCGATCGAAGGCGAAATCAGGGAGGCTGCTGCCACCTGGCGCGGGCTAGACACTCCAGCGGGCGCACGTCAGTTCCAAAGGTTCCTTATCGCCAAGACCCGCGAGATTCACAAGGTCGTCGCCGACGGCGTTGCCGACAATCAGAGCAGGGCCGCGACAGTGCAAATGCTGAGTGGCCGCTACGGGGTCGGTGGCAAAGTCCCGTTGGAGCCTCCCCGGCCGCCGAGCGACAGTCCCGGCAGCCCTGGTGAGGACGGAACCAATCCTGGCGATGTCGCGTATGTGGGGGGCGACGATCGCGACCAGGCGTGGCGCTATCCGTGGGAGCCCCCGCCGCCGGCGGACTCGGCGCCCGGAGGTGGCCGCTGGGACATTGAGGGCCAACAGGCGTACCCGGCCGGACCAGGTGGTGGCCCGCCTCTCGGGCCAGTCGCCTTGCCGAGGCCGTCGCACCGCGAGATTGCGCCCGTAACCGGGGCCAGTTCTGGCTTACAAGAGGTGGTAGCACCACAGCCCAACGGGTGGGGTGTCCAGCCCGCGTGGACTCTGCAGGAGGCATACCGCTTTCGGGTCGTCGGTGAGAGTTTCAACGGTTCGCCGAGCCATCTGCGGTGGGTGCAGCGTGACGGCCAGTGGTACCAAGCGAAATGGATTGACTACAACTTTGAGGCCGAACATGTCCGGGCCTTGGTTCCGCACAATGATGCCGAAGGATACGGACCGAAACCCTGGGGCATCAACAAGTGGAATCCAGTAGGCATCAACGACATATACAAACTCCAGATAGGCAATCCACGGCTCACGCTGTCATTGCCCACCCCAGGTGGGGGAGCCTTCTCGATGCCCGCGGGAACGCCGAGGGCGATTTCGGGTGGGTGACATGACGACCGCGACTCGCTTCAGGTGGTGGGCGGCAGCAACAACGGCACTCGTCGTGGTTTCGGGCGCGATCTTCTGCTGGGTGCTGGCGGCCAGACATCGCCACCCCTCCGCCGACGACTGCACGGTGGTGGCGCAGGTGGCGCAGCTGTGGCAGGCAGACTCGGCCAGGTCGATGGATGCACTCGCCCACGACAGCGGCGAGCCCCGCACCGACGCCGACAGCGTCAAGAGCCTTAGCCAGAAGGCCGGCGCCGCAGCGCAATCGGTTGTCGATCCGGTGATCAGACGGAACCTGGACGACTGGGCACAGGGATTCGGCCTGCTTGCCCAGATTATCCATGACGGTGGACAGAGCTCGTCGCCCGCGGGGCCACCCGGGGAATCCGATCGAATCCAGGAAGCCGGCGATCTGATCTACCTCACCGCCGACAAGCTACGCGCGTCCTGCCCAGACGCCTTCCCGCCACGGCGTTGACCCCCGCCGGGGGACGACAGACGGCGGTGCTTGCGACCAGGCCGATGACGGCCGAGTCGTGAACTCGGACCAAACCCCTACCGCGCCAGCGGCTTATAGAACACCAACCCGTTGCCCTTGTTGTCATAGACCACCGCCCGGCGCTCGTGCGCGTCGTCGTAGGGCCCCTTCACGATTCCGCCGCCGCTGGCCTCGATCGCCTTCGCGGCGCCGTCGACGTCGTCGGTCTTGATGCCGACCACCACCTGGCCGTGGATCGGGTGATCGACCGCGGTGGCCAATGCCAGGGTCACCGAGCCGCCGTCGAGGGCGGCGAAGTGCGCGCCGTCGCGAAACTTCAACGGCATGCCCAGGGTTTCGCTGTAGAACTTGATGGATTCGTCCAGGTCGTCGGTGGACAAGACGATCATCCGGATATCGTGGTCGCTCATGGGGGCCTCCTGTGTGTTCGCTCTCGCTCCAGGCTAGGCCCGCGATACCGTCAGCGGGTGGGTAAACGTCTTGCGGCTCTAGCGTTCGCACTACTCCTGGTCGCGCTGCTAGTCGACGGGGCGGTCACCGACCGCATCGCACGGGCCGCCGAGCCCTTCGGCGGTGGCCGGGTGTTAGATCTGCCCGGTCCGGACCTCAACGTCCGTGAGTACGGCTCCGGCGGCGACCACGCGGTGGTGCTGCTGCACGGCTACACCGCATCGATCCAGTGGTGGGAAGCGGTGGCGCCCGCATTGGTGGCAGGCAACCGGGTGATTGCGATCGACCTGATCGGCCACGGCGGTTCCGAAGCCCCCCGCGATACCGCGGCATACAGCGCCGAGGCGCAGGCGGCCGCGGTGCACCAGGCACTCGGCGCGTTGGGTGTGCGGCATGCCGTGGTAATCGGGCACTCGATGGGCGGCACGGTGGCCACCGCGCTGGCCGAGAGCGTCCCGGAAATGGTTGACCGCGTGGTTGTTTCCGACACCCCGGGCGGCGAGGGT
Source organism: Mycobacterium zoologicum (assembly GCF_020181635.2). NCBI lineage: Bacteria > Bacillati > Actinomycetota > Actinomycetes > Mycobacteriales > Mycobacteriaceae > Mycobacterium > Mycobacterium zoologicum. The sequence goes on from NZ_JAYJJS010000019.1 coordinate 5,841, forward strand.
CTGGTCGTCATGCCGGCCTTGGGTGACGCGGTGTGCTGGCCCGTGCTCGGCGCCTCGCTGGACCGGCTGCGAAGTATCGACGCTGTGGACAAGACGTCGCTGCAGACCGGATTCGCCGCCGACTACCCGGTTCCCGATATTGCCTACCGGTCGTTGAAAGGCATGACGCACAATGCCTTGTGCGGCCCCCGCAAGGCTCCCAACTTCAACGCCCAGCGCGCGGTGGCCGACCGGCTGGCCGGCCTGGGCAAGCCGGTGCTGGTGCTGTGGGGTGAGTGCGATGTCCTCACCCCGACGCAGGCCAATGTCGACCGCTACCGTGAGGCGGGCTTGCAGCCCGTCGTGATCGCCGGATCAGGGCACACCCCGATGGTGGAGAGGCCGACTGAATTCCTCGGCGCAGTAGAGGGTTTCGTGCACGGCACCGCTCAGCGGTAGCAAGTCTGGCCGAAGAGCCTGCGTTGACGGGATTGCCGCCGACGCGCCATCGGGACTACGTTGTGCGGCATGCCCGACGAGCGCGGTGAGTTCGCCGACGCCGCGCGCAAACGCGAAGCGCAGCTAGCGCAGCGGCTGGCAGCGTCGATGGCGGTCGATCAGCAATTCGAGGCGGTGCTGCGCGGCGCCGTGCAGCACAACCGCGATTCACGACAGCGCCTGGACGCAATCGAATCCGAGGTCAAGGAAGCTGCCGCGACGTGGCCGGGCCTGGACACCCCGGCGGGTGCTCGTCAGTTTCAGCAGTTCTTGATCGGCAAGACCCGTGAGATCTACCGGGTCGTCGCCGACGGCCTTGCGGACAGTCGGGCCAGAGCCGCCACGGTGCGAATGCTGGGTGGGCGCTACCGGATCGACGCCGATCGCACGGTGCACCTGGCCGGCTTCGGTCGGCCGATGAGCCCGGCGTTCGACCGCCCAGCAGACCAGACTGCGTTCGAGGATCTGTTGCGCGCCAACGATCAGGCGGTGATCGATGCGATGGCCCAAGTGCAAGCCGCGCAGAAAGCCCTCGATGATGCCGCAGCCAAGGCCTACGCGCACGGCGCCGGCAGCGACGACGCACGCGAGGCCATGGCTCGGCTGCCGGCGTTGAAGAAGAACCTCGCCGACGCCCTTGACAGATTGGGCAAGATCCCCGACTACTCGAAGATCGACCCGGCCTCGGTGCATCTGGGTCCCGACGGAGCGGTGTCGTTCACCTACACCCTCGGCGGCCAGAAGATGGCGGTGACCGGCACCCTCAAGAACGGTACCGGCGAGATCTACGACCAGGGCGCCGGCAGTGGCAGCAGTGCCTACTTCACCTACAAGGACGGCAAACTCGTCGGCTCCCGATTCCTCGACCCCGGCCGGGTCACTCCCGACGACGCACTGCTGCAGAACGTCATCTTCACGGCCGTGGGTGCCGGTCCCGCCGTCAGTGCAGGCAAGGCCGGCGTCGAAGCCGGCTGGCAGGGCATGCGGGCACTGTTCGCCCGCGAAGCCCTCGAGGCTGGTGGCGGCAGCGCAACCGGGTTGACCGCCGACAACGTGCTGTCGCGGGCGGTCACCCAAGCCGAAATCCGCGCGCACGCCGCCGCGGACGACCTCGCCGCCCACCACCCCGGACTCCACACCCCGGTCACCGCTGAGGAGCACCTCCCGCCGCCAGTCACCCACGAACACTCGCTGCCGGATGCCGGCCCACACATACCTCACCTACCGAGTGAACCGGCGGTCTCGTGGCCCGCGTTCACCTTGGACAACCCGCTTGACCACATGAGTCCGGAATTGCGGGTCCTATCCGAGCAGCATCTCACCGGCAGCGGCGAAACGGTGCTCGGGCCATTCACACCCATAGACGGCGGCCTGTCCTACATGAAATTCGCCGAGCAACGAGGGGCCAGCTACTTCAACATCGGCGACGCCTGGTACACAGTCACCGAGACCCAGCGAATGGCCGCAAATCAGCACGTTCTTGATATCGCTATCACAAACAACGACGTCATCACCCTATCGGTACCATTTAGAGATGTCGAAGCATCGACGTACACGGCGGCGGAAATTCGATACTTAGAAGCTAACGGATACAGGCGTACCGGCGAAAACACTTTGATCCCGCCGAACAAGGGAGCAGTCCAATGAAGGCATTGCTTGAAATTTTTCTCGAATATTTTGATATCTTCTATCTTGAACCAAGCTATCGAATTACAGACTCTAGGACATCCGGTTCAGCGCAGATGGATGCTTCTCTCGTGATTAGCGGTCCGACGCTGACCTGGCGGTTGGTAAATAACCGTGGACAGATTCAACTGGCCGTCGCCCCGACCGAACTCCTAGCTCGCGAGAATTGGTTCTGGCTATCTGTTATCCGCCAGTACTTGGATGGGGACGAGGACACGATTATTGATGCCAACAGTATCGAGTGGTTGCGAAACAATGTAAATCGTATCGAGCAACTTTTCACTGACCAGGAAACCGCAGTTCATTCATGCCAGGACCTCAACTCATTGAAAGAGCAAATCGCATCGAGACTGTTCGGACCTCCATAGATGTCGGCGACTCGGCACGCGACGGTAACACATTGATGCCGCCAGGCCTAGGGGGAGGATAAGTGACCCGATTATTGGAATTATTTCTCAAATGTCTCGAAGTATTGTACCTAGACCCGAAATACCGCATCACTGACTCCACGACCGCGGGCTCGCCCACAGAGAATGCTTCGCTGCGGGTGACCGGCGAGGTAGTCAGCTGGCAGGTGATCAACGATCGAGGTCAGATCTTCGTGGCGGTCGCACCAAGTCGCCTGGACGCGACCGAGAACTGGTTCAGACTCACGTCGGTTCGTCGACACCTTGATGCATCGAAGAGCGCAGCACGTTCCTGTCGGCGGAGCTTGCCGATTGGCTGAGCTGTAATATTGGCCGAGTGGAAACACTTTTTGCCGACACGATTGTAGAAGCTACCTGTAAGGCGCTGATCGCGGTGGAGGAAGCGAAAGCCACCGAGCTATTCGGGCCGCCCTGAGGTGGAGGTCACTAGAATGAAGACCCTGCTAGAGTATTTCTTGAATTATTTCGACGTGCTGTATTTGGATCCGCAATATCGGATTACGAATTCAAGTAGTCGCGGTTACCCGACAATCGACGCGTCGATCCAGCTGACAGGCCCGATCCTGAGCTGGAACCTGGCAAACAACAGAGGCCAGATGGAGGTGACCGTTGCACCGACGCGGTTGGCGACGGCAGAGAACTGGTTCTGGGTATCGCTGATCAAGCAGTACGTCGACGGCGAATCGGAGATCAAGTATCTGTCCGCGGCGGAAGAGATCGAATGGGTGCGCGGAAACATCGACCGAGTCGAACGGGTGTTGGCAGACGGCTCAACTCTTCAGTCCACATGCGAAGAATTGCAGGCACTACGGCACTCCAACTCAGACAAGTACTGGACAAACTGGCGCCGGCAGCAGGGGCTGAGCTAACCACCCCAGCTCTCCCGCGCCACCCGCCGGAAGTTTCCGCCGAGCACCGCGGCCACGTCGGCAGAAACCCAGCCGCGTGCGCCAAGGTGCTCGCCCAGCCCGAGCCAGGTCTCCGGCGGCATCCACTGGATCGGACCCCAGCGGGTGTAGCTGTCGTCGAACAGCGCCGGGTTGGCGGCCATCTCGTCGGCGAGCTCGGTGTGATCGAAGGAGAAGTCGGTGCTCACCCCGACGTGCTCGACGCCTACCAGCTCGACGGCGTATTCCAGGTGCCGCGCCATCGCATCCAGCGTTGGGGTGTTGGGGCCCAAGAAGATTCCCACTCCGGTGATTCCGACGACGCCGCCGGTGGCCGCGCACGCCCGCGCCTGATCGTCGGTGATGTTGCGCGGGTGATCCCAGACCGAACGCATGCAGGAGTGGCTGTAGACCACCGGCCGGGTCGACACGTCGCACAGGTCCAAACCGGTGCGGGTGCTGCAGTGCGAGCCGTCGGGCACCATGCCGACGTTGTTCATCTCGGCCACGATGGCACGGCCCCACGCGGTCAGCCCGGTGTCGTCGGTGTCCAGGCAGCCGCTGCCGGCGCGGTTGGCGTGGTTGTAGGTGGGCAACAGGGTCCGCACCCCGTGCGAGACCAGCACGGCCAGATTGTCCAGATCGTCGTCGAGGGGGTTGGAGTCCTCCAGATCGAACACCACCGCGATGCCCCCGGCCCCGGTGATCGCATCCACGTCGTCCACTCCGGTCGCCAACCGCACGCCGGGCAGGGCGTCGACGGCACGGCGAAAATGCCGCAGCAGGGCCATGGTGTCTGCGAAGCGCTGCGGCGAATAGCCCGCGTTCACCGACACCAGCGCGCCGCCGGGCTGCTGGTAGCGGGTCAGCGGCGTCACATCGGTGCCGTCGCGCAGCGGCAGGCAGGTGTGCTGATCCCACAGCAGGGTGCTCATGGTCGCTGATCTTGCACCGCGCGGCGCCCGGGTGCGACGCATTAGGGTGACCGGATGGCTATCGACGTGCGGCCCGCGAAGAAATCCGACCTCACCGCCCTGGGTGCGACGCTGGGCCGGGCGTTCCACGACGACCCGGTGTCGATGTGGATGCTGCCCGACGCCGACACCCGCACCGCGCAGTTGTCGAAGTACTTCGCCACCTCCACCCGCTATCACCACCTCGGTGGTGGCGGCGTCGAGATCGCCTGCGACGGCACGACGGTGGGCGCGGCGGCACTGTGGGACCCGCCGCACCGGTGGAAGCAGTCGAAGGCCTCTCAGCTGCGGATGCTGCCGGCGCTGATCTGGGCGTTCGGGTTGAAAATCTCACGGGGACGGACGATCTCGGACCTGTTGGAGGACAACCACCCCGAGGAGCCGCACTGGTATCTGGCGGTGATCGGCAGTGATCCCAATGCCCGCGGCAAGGGTTTCGGGCAGGCCGTCATGCGTTCGCGGCTGGACCGCTGCGACGCCGAGCACTGCCCGGCCTACCTGGAGTCCAGCAAGCTGGAGAACGTGCCCTACTACGAGCGCTTCGGTTTTCAGGTGACCGGCGAGATCACGCTGCCCGACGACGGGCCGACGCTGTGGAAGATGTGGCGCCAGCCCCAGTAACTAATCGTCGACGGTGCCGCTGAGGCGTTCGGCGGCGGCGAGGTAGTCCCGGGCGAACTCGAACACGACGTCGCGCGCGGGCTTGACCTTGTTCATCAGCCCGACGCCCTGCCCGACGAAATACGTTGCCAGGGCCAGCGCCCCGGGATGTCCGGCGTTGGCCAGCTTGTCGACGCGGCGCAGGGCCGGCTCGGCCAGCATGGACTGCAGCGGCAGCGGCAGGGTGGTGTGCCCGCTGTCGTTGGGCCGCCAGGCGTCGGTCCAGTCCGAAACCAGTTGCCGGGCAGGCTTTCCGGTACGCCCCGTGGAGCGGATCGTGTCGCGGGAGGTGGCGGCCAGCATCTTCTGCACGGTGTGCGGGGCGGTCTCGGCCTCCTCGGTGGTCAGCCACACCGAGCCGGTCCATGCCCCGGCCGCACCCAAAGCCACGCAGGCCGCCATCTGCCGGCCCGTCACGATCCCGCCGGCGGCCAGCACCGGCACCGCGTCGTCGATCGCGTCGATCACTTCGGGCACCACCACCAGTGTGGAGACCTCGCCGCAGTGACCGCCCGCCTCGGTGCCCTGGGCGACGATCAGGTCGACGCCGGCGGCCACCTGCTTGATCGCGTGCTCCTTGGCGCCGACCAGGGCGGCGACCGGGATGCCGTGGTCCTTGCCGGATTTGATCATGTAGTCAGGCGGCACCCCGAGCGCGTTGGCCATCAGCCGGATGGGATGGGTGACGGCGACCTCCAGCAGTTGTTCGCCGGAGCTGCCCGCTAGCATCGCCGAACCCATCCGCGGGTTTTCCTCGGGCTCAATGTCGTGTGCTGCCAACAGGTCTGCGATGTAGGTCTTGTAGTCGTCGGGGATCCGGTCGGCCAGTTGGCGCCCGGACAGGTGCTCGCCCTTGCCCTCGAACTTGGCGGGCACGATGATGTCGATGCCGTAGGGCTTGCCCTTCACCTGCTCGTCGATCCAGCTCAGCTCCTGATCCAACTGCTCGGGGGTGTAGGCGGCGCCGCCGAGCACACCGAAACCGCCCGCGTTCGTCACGGCGGCCACCACGTCTCGGCAGTGGCTGAACGCGAACAGCGGAAAGTCGATGCCGTATTGGTCGCAGATCGGGGTCTTCACTTCGCCGCTCCTTACGATGATGCCCAGGGGTCGATACAGCGGACACCGAACTCTCTGAAATGCTTGGTGTTTCGGGTTACCACAACCATTCCGGCCGATTCCGCAACCGCCGCAATAAGCCCGTCATCCAACGGTGCGCGCTCGGGAACCGGGTATGCAGCGAGGATGCGCGCGGCCGGCAGGTCGAAGGCCAGTACCCGACCGGCAAAGGCGGGCAGCACCCGGTCTTCGAACCACCGTCGGAGAACCTTGCCCTGGGCTGGGTCAGAGCGCTCCTTGGCCAGCACGCCCCGCTCGATCTCGGCGATAGATATCGCAGAGACAAACTGGTCCCCCACCGGCACGGAAGCCGCCCACGACTCGACCGACGGATTGCGGCCACGCACCCGCAGGGCAGATACCACGTTCGTGTCGAGGACGTATCTCATAGATCGGGTATGCGCGCTGTGAGGGGCAGCCGTTGCGGCTCGAACTCGATCTCGGAGCCTTCGTCGCTACTCAGTAGGTCGACCATGGTGGCGGCCGACTGTTCGAGAGCTCGACTGAGGATCGCCCTGGCCTCAGCTTCGACGGATCGACGATGCTGCTGGGCACGTTCCCGCAGCGCGGCTTTGGTGCCCGCGGGCAGGTTCCGGATAAGGATCTGTTCGGACTCCACGGCACCTCCCATGCGATATCGTTCCTACGATATCACTGTCGGCACCGCCGAGGGGCGAAAGAAGTATCAGCCCGCCAGCGCGTCGGCGTCGAGCAGCGGCGGGTCGAGCGGCGCGATCACGCCGGCCCCGGTCAGGTAGCCGACCGCCCGGCCCAGCTCGGTGGCGACGTCGACCACCACCGGACCGACGGTGTTGAGCGCCCACTGCAGGCCCTGGGCCAGGTCGCTGATCACGAAGATGTCCTGGTCGATGATCGTCTGCAGGTAGTTGAGGATCGGCGGCAGCAGGTAGCTCTCCAGGAAGAAGCCGGCGCCGCCGGCCAGCGCGCGCAGGCTCAGCATGATGTCGGTGCCGATGTCGGGGTAGCCGTAGCTGTTGATCGCGTCGGTGAGGGCCTGCTTGAGGTCGACCGGTATGACGAAGCTGTGCAGGATGTCCGGGTCGCTCTGCATCGGGACGCCGTCGAAGTCCGAGCGCATCGGAATCCCGAAGGCCTGCAAGATGGTTGGGGTGATGTCGACGGTCTGGTAGCTCAGGTTCTGCCCGCCGGCCTGCGCCTCGTTGCCGGCCAGCGAGAAGATCACGAAGCTCGACGTCTCGTTGGGCGTCTGGAAGCCGTGGCCCAGGCTGAAACCGGGCAGGGTCACGGTCTGTTGGTGGCCGTGGTCGGTGACGGCGATGATCGTCCACTTATCACCGGTGGCCGACTCGGCGTTGGCGACGGCCTCCAGGATCTGTTTGATGTTGGCCCCGACGTTGACGACGGCCTGCGCGTACTCCGGCGACCCGCCGCTGAATTCGTGTCCGGCGTGGTCGACCTGGGACTGGTAGGCGAACATGAAGGTGTCCACGTTCGGGTTGGTGGTGGTGCCCAGGATCTTGGCGCTGGTCGCCTCGGTGACCAGCGCGTCCATCTCCTCCGACGTGGAGCCGCCGGAGATGCCGATGATGTTGTCAGCCGGGTAGCCGCCGGTGGAGGCCATGTCGGTGAACAGGCCCCGGCCGGAGATGACGGTGGTGTCGACCTCCGGCTTGTAGTACTCGATCAGGTTGAACACCGACGGCCAGGTCGTGTACGGCTCAGGCCGGTAGATGTTGCTGACCACGCCGTGCTTGTCGTCCCAGACTCCGGTCAGGATCGTCGACCACGACGGCGTGGACATCGTCTGATGCCCGGCGATGCTGGTGGCGGCGGTGACGCCGCGGTCCATCAGCATCTTGAAGCCGCTGTCGTCGTTATAGGCGTATTCCAGGATCTTGTCCAGGTTGGTGCCGTCGGTGCCGAGCAGCAGCACGTGCTCGGCGGCGAGCATCCACTGCGCCGTCACCGCGGACAGTCCCGTCTGCGTTCCGACCGCCGCGCCGGTTCCGGCCACCAGGCCGGCGACGGCCGTACCGCACAGAAGCTGCTTGAGGGTTGTCACGTCGGATCAGCTCAGGTCGAGTGTCAGGTCCGGGATGCTCAACTCGGTGCTGCCCGGCAGCGGCAGTGGTGCGTCGGTCGGCGCGATGACGCCCGCGCCGGTCAGGTACACAGGAACTGCTTGATCGATGTCACGATGGATTCCCTATCGAAGTTTCTGCTAGTGGCGGCGACCATAGCAGACACCCAGGAAATGATCAGATTATTCACAGTTTCCTCTTATTTTCGCCAGTCGGCGCTGGGATTAACGAGGTGCTTGCGGCAGCACGAGGACGGCGACGCGCGTAGGTTCTGCGCTATGCCCGAGCAGACGGGCGCGGGAAGCGGTGCTGGCGCGGCGGTTGGTGACGGCCGTTGAGCTCGATCGGTCCTTCGAGGAAATTCTGCGTGGCGCCCATCGGATCTCGACCTCAAGCGCATCCAGTCGCCCCAATTCACCTGACCAGCGTCGCCCGGAACTGCATCACCCGATATGGCCAGCCCTGCTCGGTGTTCCACTGCGACACCAGCAATCCCACCCCACCGGCGCGGTCCACCCGCGAACCGGGCAGCACATAACCTCCGTAGAGCTGGGCGACCCGGCCGCCGGCGTGGTCCTCGTTGTCCCAGCCGCTGCCGACGACCGGCAATTGCAGTGGCACACCGGCCAATTCGGTGACCGGAGACGAAAGCACCCGGTACCCCAGCGCGTAGCGTGACGATACGAACCCGCAGAGCACCCAGGTATCGGCGGCCAGCCGGCGCAGCGACAGTTCCCCCCACCGCTCACCGGGCGGGGTGATCGGCACCGGGGCGCGGCCCCAGGCCCGCCGGCCGCCGCGGTAGCCCCAGCCGGAGTACTTGGCAGGGTCGCCGATGTCGGCGGGGCGCACCCGGCGCAGGATCACCCCTTTGTCGCGCTGAAAACCGGTGGACACCACGTAGATCCAGCCGTCGTCGGGGTCGTAGTCCCACGACCAGCATTGGGCGTGCCCGCGGTGCAGCCGGGCCGGGAACTTCGCGCCGAGGTTGCGCCAGGACACGCCGCTGTCGGCGGAGCTCCAGATCTCGGTCCAGGCCACGTTACCGAAGCCGCGGTTGACGATCGCGTGCAGGTACAGCATCTGGTCCACCCGCAGCAGATCCGAGGGGATCACCGTGCTGATCGAGCTGCGGTCGCGCCGGCTCGCAGGTTCGCGGTGCCGGTAGTGCCACAGCTGCCGGGCGTAGTCGGCGTCGGCGCCGCCGGCGCGCTGGTAGCGGATCCGGTGGCGGGCGCCGCCGGTGCCGATCAGGATCACCGGGGATCGCCAGTCGCCCTGGCCCACGCGCTCACCGGCGAAAGTGTCGCCGAACACCGACACCAGATTGCCGTCCGGTGCTGTCACCGACGCCCCCAGGTCGGCACAGGTGACGCCCCAGCGATCGGTGATGCCGGGCCCGGTGATGTCGGCCAGTTTTCCGGGGGCCGCGGCGGGGCTCACCTCAGGGCTTGCTGTGCCAGCCGCCGGCCGCGACGGTGATCATCCGGAGCTGTTTGACGGCAACGCTTTTGATCTCGGCGAGCGTCTCGGCGTCCGGGGCCTCGTCGATGGCCTCGGCGGTGACGATCATCGCGTTGACGAACAGCCCCGCCAGGATGTTCAGATCCTCTGCGCTCCAATCGTTGAACGCCGGGAAGCGCGCCAGGTCGGTGGCCAGTTCGGAGGTGATCAACCGGATCTCGGTACGAATCGCATACCGCAGCACCGTCATTCCGCTGAAGCGTTCCCGGTTGATGAACCGCCAGTACTCCTGGCGGGAGGCCACGCTGTCCACCAGCACCTCCACCGAGGATTCGATGACGCGGCTGGGGTCTACCCCGCCGGTACGGGCATCGCGAAGCGTCTCGCGCAGTGCCCGAAACGATTCGTCGATGAGCACCAGGCCCAGCGCATCCATCGACTCGAAATGCCGGTAGAAGGCTGCCGGCACGATATTGGCCGCCCGTGTCACTTCCCGCAGGCTCAGCGCACTGAAACTGCGTTCGGCCAGCAGCGTCAGCGCCGCACCGATGATGGCGCGGCGGGTGGCCTCTTTGCGTTCCTCGCGCGACCCCCGCTCCGGTCGCTCGGGACGGTGCGGGCGCTCGGCACGGGGCGGGCGCGGCGGCCTCGTTCGCCCGGACCGTGAATTCGGCGTACGACTGTTCACTGTTGTGAAGCGTAACACAGCGAGCGTAAACCCCTTGACGTGTCGTAAACAAGTGTTCACTGTGTACATATGTTCACTCAAACCTTGAAGCGCCGGGTGTTGAGCTCCAGCCTGGTCGACTTGCTCACCGGCCCGCACGGGGTCGACCGGTACACCGAACTGGTGGACCCGACCTGGGTCCGGGGCGACGCCCGCGCCCGGGTGGTCGCCGTCCGGCGCGCCACCCCGCGCAGCGTGACCCTGCTGCTGGAGCCCAACGACGCGTTCGGCAGCTGCTCCCCCCGTTTTCAAGCCGGTCAGCACATCAACCTGTCCGTCGACATCGACGGCCGCCGCCGCACCCGGTGCTACTCGCCGGCCAGCGCCGAGGGCCAGCGGCTGATCGAGCTCACCATCGGCCGCCACGACGGCGGCCTGGTCTCCGAATACCTGTACCGCAACGCCCGGCCCGGCATGATCGTCGGCCTGGACTCCGTCGGCGGGGACTTCGTACTGCCGGCCGTGCGGCCCCGGCGGATCCTGCTGGTCTCCGGCGGCAGCGGCATCACCCCGGTGATGTCCATGCTGCGCACCCTGCTCGCCGAGCAGTACGCCGGCAAGGTGGCGTTCGTCCACTACGCCCGCAGCCCCGAGGAGGCCTGCTACCGGGGCGAACTCGCCGAGATGCCGCGGGTGAAGGTGCTGCACGGCTACACCCGCACACCCGAGGCAGGTGACCTTCAGGGTTACTTCGACGCCGAGCACCTGCGGGCGGCGATGCCCGACGCCGAGGCCGTGTTCGTCTGCGGCCCAACGGCATTGGTGGCAGCGGTGAAACAGCACTGCCCCGCCGCCATCTCGGAGAGCTTCGTGCCGCCGGTCTTCACCGCGCCGGCCGAGGCGTCCGGGGGCAAGGTGAGCTTCCTGGGCAGCACCATCGCCGTCGTCGATGACGGCCGGACCCTGCTGGAGCAGGCCGAGGCGGCCGGGCTGCAACCGGTCAGCGGCTGCCGGATGGGCATCTGCCACAGCTGCACCTGCCGCAAAACCGGTGGCGCGGTGCGCAATCTGATCACCGGCGCCGTCTCCACCGCCGAGAGCGAAGACATCCAGATCTGCGTGTCAGTGCCCGTCGGCGACGTCGAAATCGACCTGTAGAAACCAAAGGAGCCAACATGTCCGCACCAGTTCTCGAACCGACCGAAGTCCTGGAAGCTCAGCGCCCGGATCTGCCCGCGCGGCTCGATGAGTTCGGCGCCGAACTCGACGCCATCCGCCAGCGCGTCCTCGACGATCTCGGGGAGCGCGACGCCGAATACATCCACAAGATCATCAAGGCGCAGCGCTCCCTGGAGGTCGGCGGGCGCGCGCTGCTGTTCTTCAGCATCATCCCCCCGGCCTGGCTGGCCGGCACCGTGATGCTGGGTCTGTCGAAGATCCTCGACAACATGGAGATCGGCCACAACGTCATGCACGGCCAGTACGACTGGATGGGCGAACCGGCGTTGCAGGGCCGGGATTTCGAGTGGGACAGCGCCTGCCCCAGTGACCAGTGGCGGCACTCGCACAACTACATGCACCACACCCACACCAACATCGTCGGGATGGACCGCGACGTGGGCTACGGCATCCTGCGGATGAGCGACAAGCAGCCCTGGGAGCCCTACTTTCTGGGCAACCCGCTCTACGCCTTCCTGCTGATGGTGCTGTTCCAGTACGGCGTCGCGGTGCACGAGCTGGAGACCGAGCGCATTCGGGCCGGCGAGATCGGTCTCGCCGACAAGAAGGAGATGCTGCTGGAGACCTGGCAGAAGGTCCGCCGCCAGACCCTCAAGGACTACGTGGCGTTCCCGCTGCTGGCCGGCCCGTTCGCGCCGCTGGTGTTCGCCGGCAACATGACCGCCAACCTGATGCGCAACGTGTGGTCCTACATGATCATCTTCTGCGGCCACTTCCCCGACGGCACACAGGAATTCACCATCGAGGAAACCGAGAACGAGTCCCGCGGCATGTGGTACTACCGCCAGATCCTCGGCTCGGCGAACCTGACCGGCGGCAAGTGGTTTCACATCTTCAGCGGCAACCTGTCGTTCCAGGTGGAGCACCACCTGTTCCCCGACCTGCCGGCGCACCGCTACGCCGAGATCGCGCCGCAGGTGCAAGCGATCTGCGAGCGTTATGGCGTGCCCTACAACAGCGGCCCGCTGCTGCGGCAGTTCGCCACCGTGGTGCGCAAGATCTGCAGGCTCGCGCTGCCCTGGAACTAATCGACCCCGACGGTGACCTCGGTCGACTTGATGAACACCGTGGCGGGCTTGCCGACCTTGAGATCGAGGTCCAGGGCGGCGTCGCGGGTCACCGAGGAGGTGATCACCTGCTCACCCCCGTCGAGGCGGATCTTGACCACGGCCATGACGGCGCCGACATCGACGTCAGAGATGGTTCCGGTGAGTTGGTTACGCGATGACAACTGCATGACGGTCCTCCGGTTCTCGGTGCCCCCGACGGATCAACGGTAGATCAGCGACGGGGCCCCAGCAGGGCAATCGAGGCATCGACCGCCGGCCCGGTGATCACGCCGACGTCGGCGCCGTCCTCGACGGCCAGGGCGGTCAGCTCGCGCAGGCCGCCCAGCAGGATGACCGCCAAGGCGGGGGTGAGGGGGGGCAGGCCGGCCCGGCGGAAACCGGGGCTGCCGCTGAGTTGGACCAGCAGGTTCGACATCAGCTCCAGGCCCCGGCGCTGGGCCGGCCGCGCCACCTCACCCAGTGACGGCAGCTCCCGGATCCAGCTCAAGGTGATCGCCGGCCGGTCCCGGATCTGGGCGACGTAGGCGCCGACGGCCGCACGGATCTGGTCCTGCCAGTCGGCGGACGGGTCCACCGCGGTGCGGATTCGCTCGGCCAGGGCCTCGTTGTCGGAGCGCAGCAACTCCAGGAAGCACTCCTCCTTACTGGCGAACCGGTCGTAGAAGGTGCGTTTGGAGGTCCGGGCGGCGCGCACGATGTCGGCCACGGTGCTGGCCCGGTAGCCGCGCTCGCTGATCGAGTCGGCCAGGCCCTCGAGCAGGCGGAGCCGAAACGGGTCGGTTGAGGGCGCCGCCTCGTCGGCAACCACCGCCGTCATCACTGCACCTCCCAACCCTTGCCAGCCGTTGGTACATAAGGGTACCGTGTCCGACAAGCATTTGGTACGCACTGGTACCACGTCCTGCGTCGGAAGGCGTGTCATGACCCAGACCATCCCCGGCAACAGCACTACCAGCACAGACGTCCCCGCTCCCGCGATCAACCTGCCGCCGGGGCCGCGCATCCCCAAGTCCCTCGGGATGGTGCTGTTCGCCTTGGACCGGCGCCGGCTGGTCAATCGGCTGACCAAGCGGTTCGGCGCGGCCTTCACCGTCGACAGCCCGATTTTCGGGCCGACGGTCTTCGTCACCGAACCGGACCTGGCCCGGCAGGTTTTCCTGGCCGACCCCGAGGACCTCGGCAACATCCAGCCGAACCTGTCGCGCATCCTCGGCTCCGGCTCGGTGTTCGCGCTCGACGGCGCCGAGCACCGGCGGCGGCGCAACCTGCTGAGCCCGCCGTTTCACGGAAAGAGCGTGCGGGCCTACGAACAGATCATCATCGAGGAGACCCTCAACGAGATCAGGAAATGGCCCACCGGAACGTCGTTCGAGACGCTCGGGCCGATGAACCGGATCACCCTCAACGTCATCCTGCGGGCCATCTTCGGGGCCGAAGGCGCCGAACTCGACCAGCTTCGCGTCAGCCTGCCCAAGTGGGTGACGCTGGGCTCGCGGCTGGTGACGCTGCCCATGCCGATCCGCAACTACGGCCGCTATACACCCTGGGGCAAGCTGGCGGCCTGGCGCGACCAGTACGAACGCATCCTGGACAAGCTGATCGACGACGCGCAGGCCGACCCGAACTTCGCCGAGCGCACCGACGTGCTGACGCTGCTGCTGAGCAGCACCTACGACGACGGCACGGCGATGACCCGCCGGGAGATCGCCGACGAGCTGCTGACCCTGCTGGCCGCCGGTCACGAGACCACCGCGTCCACCATGGCCTGGGTGTTCGAGCGGCTGTGCCGCCACCCGGAACTGCTCGACGAACTGACCGCCGAGGCCGACACCGACGCGAACACGTTGCGCCGCGCCACGATTCGCGAGGTGCAACGGGTGCGTACCGTGATCGACTTCGCCGGCCGGCACGTGTATGCGCCGAGTGTGCAGATCGGCGAATGGGTGATCCCCCGCGGGCACGGGGTGATCGTCGGGATCAACCAGATCCACCAGAGCCCCGAGGTGTTCTGCGACCCGGAGCGGTTCGACCCCCGGCGCTTCCTCGACGGCAACCCGTCGGCCTTCGAGTGGCTGCCCTACGGCGGCGGCAGCCGGCGCTGCCCTGGGTCGACCTTCGCCAACCTGGAGATGGACCTGGTGCTGCGAACCGTGTTGCGGCAGTTCACCATCGAGCCCACCACCGCGCCCGGCGAGAAGTACCACTCCCGCGGGGTGGCGTTCACCCCGAAGCAGGGCGGCCGGATCACGGTGCGCCCCCGGGCTTAGCTACTGACGCTGCAACTGCCAGTCCGGCCGGATGTAGTGGCAGGTGTAGCCGTTCGGGAAGCGCTCCAGGTAGTCCTGGTGCTCGGGCTCGGCCTCCCAGAAGTCGCCGGCCGGGCTCACCTCGGTGACGACCTTGCCCGGCCAGCGTCCGGAGGCCTCCACGTCGGCGATGGTCTCGCACGCGACCCGGCGCTGCTCCTCGTCGAGGTAGAAGATCGCCGAGCGGTAGCTGGGCCCCACGTCGTTGCCCTGCCGGTTACGCGTGGTCGGATCGTGGATGGCGAAGAAGAACTCCAGCAGGCTGCGGTAGTCGGTCACGGTCGGGTCGTAGACGATCTCGATGGCTTCGGCATGGGTGCCGTGGTTGCGGTAGGTGGCATTGGGGACATTGGGGTCGCCGGTGTAGCCGACGCGGGTGCTCAGCACGCCGGGCTGCCTGCGGATCAGATCCTGCATGCCCCAGAAGCAGCCGCCGGCCAGGATCGCGGTGTGGTTGGTCATGCCCCGATTATCCGCGGCTGCCCGCGGTTCGTCAATGGGCCGGCGGGCAGACCCGGATCGCGGCAGCCTCGAGCGTCGCCATCAGGTGCGTTCGGCGATCCAGGACGCCACCAGGTCGGCGCAGACGGTGCGGCTGTCGCCCGGGTGCTGCAGGTAGTGGTCGCCGGCGATGAAGTGCAGCGTCTTGTCGGTGCCGGCCAGCGAATCGTAGATGTGGTGGGCGTCGCTGGGGAAGACGCCGGTGTCCGCGGTTCCCTGAATCACCAACGACGGCAACGTGATTCGGCCCAGGTGCGGGGCGCCCTGGCAGAACGACGTCTGAAGGCTCCACATGGACAGCCAGGTGCGCAGCGTGCAGTGCGCGGCGATGTTGTACGGCGCGCGGTTGGCGCGGCGCGGGTCTCCCAGGTAGCACTGGTTCAACGGGCGGTCCGACGGGTCCAGCGAGGGGTCGAGGTAGCGCGGGTCGGCCCACACCCGATGCACCGAAAAGGACCGGTCGTAGGTGCCGCCGGCCTTCAGGCGCTTCAGTTCCGACTGCGCCCAGGTGGTGATCCGGTCGTTGCGGTCGCGCTGGGCCTGGCGGTAGCGGGCGACGAACTCCGGGGTGTAGGGCGGGGCGTTCTGCTCGGCGTACATGTCCAACGTGGGGTCGCAGGACAGCGGATCGGTTTCGTCGGTCACCGACGGGTCGATCCATGCGGTCAGCACCTCCGGGCGCCCGGCGTGCGCCTGAGTCGACACGTACAGATCACCGGGCGGCAGCGCATTGACCGCATCGGGCACCGGGCCGCCCCCGACGGCGGTGATGTGCGGGTCTATCGCCTGGGACTGGTAGGCGGCCATCAGCGATCCGCCGCCGGAGTTGCCCAGCAGCACGACCACCTCGACACCTGCCTGCTCGCGCAGCCAGGCCACCCCGGCTGCGATGTCCAACAGCGCGTGTTCGAGCAGGAACACCGACTCGCCGCTGCGGTAGCGGGTGTTCCAGCCCAGAAACCCGTAGCCGCGTTGCGCCATCAGCGGCGCCAGATAATGCTCGGCAAAGTCCACGTTGTAGTGGCTGGCGATCACCGCCACCTTCGGCCGGACACCGGCCGGGGTCCAGTACAGCCCCTGCGCGGGGTGATACCCAGCCGGGTTCACATCCGCCGATGCCGAAGTGAGCGACACGAATTCGCGGGTCACCGCCACTGCACAACTGGTCGTCACGCCGGTCACCGTAACACCGGATCTGAATATAAACTCAGATTCAGATCCCGGCCCCTCGACAACACCGTTAGAACGTGTTCTAGTGCTTGGCATGACGCCCAAGTTCAGCCGCGCGGAGCTCGCGGCCGCCTTCGAGACCTTCGAGCAGACCGTCGCCCAAGCCGCGGCCAGCAAGGACTGGGATGCCTGGGTGAGCCACTACACCCCCGACGTCGACTACATCGAGCACGCGATGGGCACCATGCACGGCCGCGACGAGGTGCGCCCCTGGATCCAGCGGACCATGTCGACGTTCCCGGGCAGCCACATGACCGAGTTCCCGGCCCTGTGGTCGGTGATCGACGAGGACAGCGGGCGGATCATCTGCGAACTGGACAACCCGATGCGCGACCCGGGCGACGGCACGATCATCAGCGCCACCAACATCTCGATCGTCACCTACGCCGGCGACGGATTTTGGTGCCGCCAGGAGGACATCTACAACCCGCTGCGGTTCGTGGCCGCGACCATGAAGTGGTGCAAGAAAGCCCAGGAGTGCGGCACCCTCGATGATGAGGCGGCCGCCTGGATGAAGCAGTTCGGCGGCAACGCGTGATGGCCAAACCCAAACTGGTCATCGGCGCCAACGGATTCCTGGGCTCGCGGGTCACCCGAGCGCTCGTTGACGCCGGCCATGACGTCCGGGTGATGGTGCGACCCAGCGCCAACACCATCAGTATCGACGACCTGGACGTGACCCGATTCCACGGCGACGTGTTCGACTCGGCCGTGCTGGCCGAGGCGATGGCCGGCTGCGATGACGTCTACTACTGCGTGGTGGACACCCGCGCATGGTTGCGGGATCCCAGCCCGCTGTTCCGCACCAACGTCGAAGGCCTGAGCAACGTGCTCGGCGTCGCCAAAGACGCCGGCCTGCACCGGTTCGTGTTCACCAGCAGCTACGCCACCGTCGGCCGCCGGCACGGCCACGTCGCCACCGAGGACGACGTGATCAGCCCGCGCGGACTGAGCGCCTACGTGCGGTCCAGGGTGCAGGCCGAACAGCTGGTGCTGCGCGCCGCCGCCGAGGACGGGCTGCCCGCGGTCGCCATGTGCGTGTCGACCACCTATGGCGACGGCGACTGGGGCCGCACCCCGCACGGCGCCTTCATCGCCGGCGCGGCCTTCGGCAAACTGCCGTTCCTGATGGACGGCATCGAACTGGAGGTGGTCGGGGTCGACGACGCCGCCCGGGCGCTGATCCTGGCAGCCGAGCGCGGACGGAACGGACAGCGCTACCTGATCTCGGAACGGATGATTGCGCTCAAGGACGTCGTCCGGATCGCCGCAGAGGAGGCCGGGATGCCGGTGCCTGCCCGGACGATCTCGGTGCCGATGCTCTACGCCCTCGGTGCGCTGGGCAGCCTGCGGGCGCGGCTGTCGGGCAAGGATGCCGAGCTGAGCCTGGCCTCGGTGCGGATGATGCGCGCCGAGGCCCCGGTCGACGCGAGCAAGGCGGTGCGCGAACTGGGCTGGCAGCCCCGCCCGGTCGAGGAGTCGATTCGGGAGGCGGCCCGGTTCTGGGTCAAGATGCGCGACGCCAGGAAGCGAGGTACCGCAGCTTGAGCGAACGACAGATTCTCACCCCGACCGCCGACTACCCGATCACTGTGACCCCGACCGGGCGACATGTCACGGTGCGGATCGGCGGTGAAGTCATCGCCGACACCGATGCTGCACTCACCCTTCAGGAAGCGAATCACGCTGCGGTGCAGTACATTCCGATAAACGATGTCAATACCAACCTGTTGGCCCGCACGGCGACCACCAGCTACTGCCCGTTCAAGGGCGATGCGGTCTACTACACGGTGACCACCACGGCCGGCCAGGTCGTCGCCGATGCGATCTGGACCTACGAGCAGCCGTTCCCCGCGGTGACTGAGATCGCCGGGCACGTCGCCTTCTACCCGGACAAGGCTGACATCAGCGTCGACGCCTGAATGGCTAAAGCCCGAGCACCTCGCCGGCGAAGCGGGTATCGGTGTACTCGCGCACCGAGGTGATCCGGCCGTCGCTGGTGTCGACGATGAACACCAGCGGGCTTTGGTAGCTGGAACCCTCGCTGGTCAGGCACTCGCCCTGTGCCTCGATCACCACGGTCTCGTGCTCGTTGATGCAGCGCAGCAAGTCCAGATTGACTCGCAGGCCATGCCGGCGCTCCTCGGTCTGGCGGCGTAGCCCGGCGATGTCGATTTCCTGGCCGGTCAAGATGCTCCAGTAGGTGAAGTCGTCGCTGACCAGCGTGAAGACGTCGTCCAGGTCGTCATCGCCGCAGAGGCCCTGCAGGAACATCCAGGCCAGTTCTGCCTGCGGATCGTCGAAAGGGGTGGCCATCCCCTCATGGTGTCGTGCCGGGGCCGAACCGGTCAACGCCGACGCGGTGAACTCTATGATCGCGGCATCACCGATTCGCTTCGCCGCACCGTCATCTTCGACGGCCCGGCCAGTCCGGAGCTGACGCTGGCCCCGCTGCGCCGCGGCCCCGGTGACCCGTGCCTGCAGGTCGGCGACGACGGCGCGATCTGGCGTACCAGCCTGATGCCCGGCGGGCCGGTGACCGCCCGTATCACCCGGGCGGCACGCGACGCGGTGGACTGCGAGGCCTGGGGTGCCGGGGCGCAGGAGTTCCTCGACGGCGCTGCGGGGCTGCTCGGCGCCGACGACGACGCATCCGACTTCGCGCCCAGTGAGCCGACGGTGGTCGCCGCGCACCGACGGCTGCCACACCTTCGGCTCGGCCGCACCCACCGGGTGCTCGAAGCACTGATCCCGGCGATCCTCGAACAGCGGGTGCCCGGTGCCGACGCGTTCGCCGCCTGGCGGCGCCTGGTCGGCGAATTCGGCACCCCGGCGCCCGGCCCGGCCCCGTCGCGCATGCGGGTTCCACCGCCCGCGGAGGTGTGGCGGACGATTCCGTCGTGGAAGTTCCACCGGGCCAACGTCGACGGCGGGCGCGCCCGCACCGTGATCGGCTGCGCACAGCGAGCCACAACATTGGAACGTCTGGTCGACCGGCCGGCCGCCGAAGCCCGTGCGGCGCTGACGACGCTGCCCGGAGTGGGGGTGTGGACCGCGGCCGAGACGGCGCAGCGTGCGTTCGGTGACGCGGACGCCCTCGCCGTCGGTGATTACCACCTGGCGAAGATGATCGGCTGGACGCTGCTGGGCCACCCGATCGACGACGACACCATGGTCGAACTGCTGGAGCCGATGCGACCGCACCGGCACCGGGTGGTGCGACTGCTGTTCGAGAGCGGGTTGGCGGTGCTACCTCGACGCGGGCCGCGGCTGCCGGTACAGCGGATCAGCGTGCTGTGACCGACGAGCTGGCGGCTGTCTCGTCCGCGTCTGGGGCGGCGGCGAACCGGCCGGAGTCCAGCGCGTCGAGGAGCTGGCCGGCGATCCAGGTGAACGCGACGCTGTCCGGCGGCAGCAGCACCTGTTCGTAGCCGACCAGCAGATACATCGCCCAATCGGCGAACAACTCCGCCTGGCGCTCCTGGCCCAGCACCTCCAGCGCCGACTCGTAAAGGATGTCGAAGCGCTGCCGGTCCACCTCGGCCTGCACGGCGTGCACGGCCGGGTCCGCGGAACTCCAGCACCGGATTGCCGCCTCGGCACCGTGCGGCAGCGCCAGGCCGATCTGGATCAAGCTGTCGAGGCGTTCCCGGGGATCGGGTATGGCCCGCACGAACTGCACGTGGACCAGGGTGCGCTCGTTCAGCCAGTGCTGAACCAGCTCCCGGGTGTAGACCGGCCAGCTGGTGAAGTAGTGGTAGAACGACCCGGTCGTCACGCCGAGCCGGTTGCACACCTGTGCCAACTTGAGGCCGCCGTAGCCCAGCTCAGACAGTATTTCGAGACCTGTCTCGAAGTACGCTTGCCGTGAGAGAACCGCGCCCATAAGTCGACTTTAGTTTGCCGGGTCCCGTCGCGTAGCCACCGGGGCGACACGAAAGTTAATTCTCGTAACGCGAAGTTAACCGGCGACCCAGGATCGGCCCAGGATTAGCTGTCAACATTTGCTGCGTGATTCGTTCGTTAGCGGCTTCGGCCAATCACGGGCCGGGGCGGCCCCGCGGTGTGCGCTCGGGTGTGACTCGCGGGCGCATTATTGCCGCTGCTCGCAGTGCGTTCAGCGAGTTGGGTTACGGTGCCACCACGTTTCAGTCCGTCGCCAGCCGGGCAGCTCTGACCCGGCCGGCGGTCAACCACTACTTTGCCAACAAGCAGTTGCTCTACCGGGCGGTGCTGGAGGATGCCGAGGCGCTGGTCGCGCAGGCCGTAAACGAGGCGTTGACGCGGACCGACCTGGTCGATCAGCTGTCGACGTTCGTGTTGGCCGTGGCCCAACTCGAACAGGACGACCGCACCGTGGCCGCGTTCGTCGTCACCGCGGTGCTCGACGCCGAGCGGCACCCCGAATTGCGGGACCTCGTTGAAGGAACCTCGGTGGTCACCCGCGACTTCCTGTCCGGGGTGCTGAACGCCGCCATCGAGCGCGGCGAGCTGATGACCCACGTCGACGTCGCCGCGCTTTCCGAGCTGCTGCTGGCGGTGCTGTGGGGAGTGGGGTTCTACGTGGCGTTCGTCGGTGACTACCAAGAGTCCGCGGCGGTGATCGCCCACGTGCACCTGCTGTTGTCGAACCAGCTCTGGGCGCTGCGGCAGCCCAGCCCTCTGGTCGTTGAATAGCGCAGCTAAGTTTTTTCGGTAACATGGCGCTCGGTATCAGCGTCAACCAAGTGAGGTAACCGATGAGCTCTCTGCGCACCCACGACGACACCTGGGACATCGCCACCAGCGTCGGCTCGACGGCGGTGATGGTGGCCGCCGCCCGCGCGTCCGAGACCACCAGCGCCGATCCGCTGATCCGTGACCCCTACGCCCAGATGCTGGTCGCCGGGGCCGGAACCGGTGTGTGGGAGATGCTGCTCGACGAGACCCTGGTGGACAAGGTGGCCGCCATCGATGCCGAGATCGCCGGGGTCTATCACCACATGCGCAACTATCAGGCGGTCCGGACGCATTTCTTCGACGCCTTTTTCGCAGACGCCACCGACGCCGGGATTCGACAGGTGGTGATCCTGGCCTCTGGCCTGGACTCCCGCGCCTACCGGTTGGACTGGCCGGCCGGCACCACCGTCTATGAGATTGACCAGCCGAAGGTGTTGGCCTACAAGGAGCAGACCCTGGCGACCAATGGCGTGACGCCGGTGGCCGAGCGCCGCACGGTGGCCATCGACCTTCGGCAGGACTGGCCGGCCGCCTTGACCGCCGCCGGCTTCGATCCCGCGGTCCCGACGGCATGGTTGGCCGAAGGACTGTTGATGTACCTTCCCGCCGAGGGTCAGGACCGGCTGTTCGACCAGATCACCGCGCTCAGTGCTCCGGGGAGCCGGATCGCGGCGGAGACCGCGGGCAAGCACGGCTCCGATGAGCGGCGCCAGCAGATGGCGGAACGGTTCAAGAAGATCACGGAGATGGTCGGCATGACGCAAAGCCTGGACATCCAGGATCTGATCTACCAAGACGACGACCGCGCGCCGGTGCGGGGATGGCTCGACGAGCACGGGTGGCAGGCCACCTCGCAGCCCTCCACCGCCGAGATGCGCCGGCTGAACCGCTGGGTCGACGTCTCGATGACGGACGACGAGGACGCGTTCTCGGAGTTCGTCACGGCGGTGCGCGGCTGACCCCACCCGTGGAAGTCGGCGCGCCGGGTGCTCTAGCCTGGCGAGGAGCAAGCCCACCGCGAAAGGAACCTCATGCCCGGAGTGCAGGATCGTGTTGTAGTCGTCACCGGAGCCGGTGGGGGATTGGGCCGTGATTACGCCCTGACCCTGGCCCGCGAGGGCGCCTGTGTGGTGGTCAACGACCTGGGCGGCGCGCGCGACGGCACTGGAGCCGGACACAACATGGCCGACCACGTGGTCGCCGAGATCAAGGAGGCCGGCGGCCGGGCCGTCGCCAACTACGACAGCGTCGCCGACCCCGACGGCGCCGCCAACATCATCAAGACCGCTATCGATGAGTTCGGCAAGGTCGACGGCGTGGTCAGCAACGCCGGCATCCTGCGCGACGGCACCTTCCACAAGATGACCTTCGAGAACTGGAACGCCGTGCTGCAGGTCCACCTCTACGGCGGGTACAACGTGGTGCGCGCCGCCTGGCCGCACTTCCGCGAGCAGAGCTACGGCCGGGTCGTGGTGGCCACCTCCACCAGCGGCCTGTTCGGCAACTTCGGGCAGGCCAACTATGGCGCGGCCAAGCTGGGCCTGGTCGGCATGATCAACACGCTGGCAATCGAGGGCGCCAAGTACAACATCAAGGCCAACGCGATCGCCCCGATCGCCGCCACCCGGATGACCGAGGACATCCTGCCGCCGGAGGTGCTGGCCAAGCTCAAGCCGGAGTACGTCGCGCCGGTGGTGGCCTACCTGTGCACCGAAGAGGTGCCCGAGACCGGGTCGGTGTTCATCGCCGGCGGTGGCAAGGTGCAGCGGGCGGCGCTGTTCGAGAACCCCGGCGCCACCTTCGACAACCCGCCGTCGGTCGACGACGTCGCGGCGCAGTGGGCAACGATCGCCGATCTGTCGGCGGCCAAGTCGGCCAGCTTCTCGCTGCAGTGAGCTCCGCGCCGGGGACGTCTAGCTGAGCAGCGCGTCGCGCAGTCCGTCCCGGTCGGCGTCGGTCACGCCGCAGGCGTGCAGGAACTCCTCGAACGAGCCGAAGTGCTCGTCGATTGCGTGGTGGGCGGCGTCGAGATACTCGGCCCGCACACCGAGCACCGAGTCGGACAGCCGGGCCTCGGTGAAGGTCAGCACCTCCGGGGTGATCTCGACCTCGGCGCGCTGGCGGATCATCTCCAGGATGTGTTCGCGCAGGATCGGGACCGCGATGTTGGACCGCAGATAGTCGGCCAGCACCGCGTCCCGGTCCGCTCCGGCGGCCCGCAGGACCGACGCGACGACGAACCCGGTGCGGTCCTTGCCGGCGAAGCAGTGCGCCAGCACCGGCCGCCCCGCTGCCAACAGCGAGACCACCCGGTGCACCGCCCGACGGGAACCGGGCAGGGTGGGGAATCGGGCGTACTCGTCGAGCATGTAGCGAGCGGCCACGTCGGCGGCCGAATCCTCGTCGGGCTTCTCCTCCATCATCCTGCGGAAGGCGTCCTCATGCGGCGCGTCACTGCCCGGTGCCTGGTCGGCGGCCAGGTCCGGGAACGGCAGCAGGTGGATGTCGACGCCGGCCGGCACCTGGCCGGGACCGCGCCGGGTCACCTCGCGGGGTGAGCGCAGGTCGGCGACGTCGGTCACGCCGATCCGCAGCAGTTGCTCGCGGCCCGCATCGTCGAGGCGGCTCAGTTCGCTGGACCGGAAAAGGCGGCCCGGGCCCACGGCGTCGACGATGTCGGAGACGTCACGAAAATTCCAGGCCCCGGACAATTCCGGGGACAGTTCCGGCTGGGAGGTCACTTGGCCACGATAAGTCACAGCAGCAAAAGCCCCCGATCCGAGGGGACCGGGGGCTGCTCGTGGCGCGGGTTGGGTCTAGATCGGCGGGTAGTTCTGTGGGGGATAGCCGCCACCGCCGTCGACGCCGCGCAGACCCCACGTCAGGTATTTGAAGAAGAACTCCGCTTCGTCGCTCATCTCGTAATCCGGATTCGGATCGTAACCGTAACCAGGACCCATTTCGATCAACCCCTCAACTTGGCTGCTGCCAGTTTAGTCGGCTCGTCAACACCGGGGATGCGAGACTGCCTAGAATCCTTCCAACCAGTTGATTGACTCGCCGGTGAGACCGGCCAGCGAAAGAGCGGGCGTACATGGCAAACGATAAGGGCTCGTCCCAGGGGCCCTCCCGCCGCGAGGAACTGCTCGCGGTCGCCACGAAGCTGTTCGCCGCCCGCGGTTACCACGGCACCCGGATGGACGACGTCGCCGATGTGGTCGGGCTGAACAAGGCGACCGTCTACCACTATTACGCCAGCAAGTCGCTGATCCTCTACGACATCTACCAGCAGGCCGCCGAACGGACGCTGGCCGCCGTGCATGATGACCCGTCCTGGACCGCCCGCGAGGCGCTCTACCAGTACACCGTGCGCCTGCTCGACCAGATCGCCGAGAACCCGGAGGGCGCCGCGGTGTACTGGCAGGAGCAGCCCTACATCACCGAATGGTTCACCGACGAACAGGTCGCCGAAGTCCGGGAGAAGGAGACCCAGGTCTACGAGCACGTGCACGGCCTGATCGACCGCGGTATCGCCAACGGCGAGTTCTACCAATGCGATTCGCATGTGCTGGCGCTCGGCTACATCGGTATGACGATGGGTGCCTACCGCTGGTTGCGGCCCAGCGGCCGACGCAGCGCCCAGGAGATCGCCGCGGAGTTCAGCACCGCACTGCTGCGCGGGCTGATCCGCGACGAGAAGATCCGGGTGGAGTCCCCGCTGGGGCGCTAATCGGCCTTGAGGTTGGCGTCCAAGAACTCCAGCTGATCGGCGATGACCCGTTCGAACGCGTCGCCGACGTAGATGTCGAAGTGGCCCTCCGGGTAGCGCTTGACCGTGCCGCGCGGCGCCTGCGCGGCGTAACGCAGCGTCGGCCCGGCCGGGGCGACCGAGTCGGTGTCGCAGACGCAGAACAGGATCGGGCAGGTGACCTTGGCGGCTTGGCGGCCCGGACGGTAGGTGAGGATCTTCATCCCGATCCGGGCGGCGACCTCGTTGCGCAGGGTCTCGCCCTGCGGCACCAGCTTCAGGTAGCCCGGGTAGGAGTCGGGCGTGCTCATCAACGCGACCTCACCGGGACGCCCGGCGGTGGCCACCAGTACCGGCGGATTGCCCAGCCGCGCCGCCAACATGTCGCGCGCCGCAAGCAGGCTGATCTTCGCGGTGGTCAGCGGCGGGATGGTCCGCGCCGAGGCGATCCCGTCGGTGAAGGGGCACTGCGCCACCACCGCGGCCACCGGCAGCCTCGCCGCGGTGGCGATCACGTGTCCGCCGCCGAACGAGGTGCCCCACAAGCCGATGCGGGCCGGGTCCACACCGGCGAGGGTGTGCGCGAAATCGACCGCGGCGGCCCAGTCCGCCAACTGCATGTTCACATCCAGCAGCTGGCGCGGGGCGCCCCCGCTGTCCCCGAAGTTTCGGTAGTCGAACACCAGGCAGGCGTAGCCGGCGGCGGCGAACCGCTCGGCGTAGGCGTCCAGGCGCATGGTGCGTACCGCGCCCAGACCGTGCGCCATCACCAGCAGCGGTGCGCCGCGCGGACCCACCTCCTCGGGCCGGTACAGCCAGGCGCTGACGCGGTCGGCGCCGGAGGGGAAGGTGACGTCTTCGCGGGTGGCCATGATCAAAAGGTAGCGCGTCATGTGATAAACCGACTGCGTGACCGGGTCCACGATCGCCAGCCTGCTCGCCGGCCTGGCGCAGGTGGTGGGGGCCGGCCAGATCACCGACGATCCCGACGTGTTGGCCGGGCGCAGCGTCGACCACACCGGGCGGTATTCGGGCCGGGCCACCGCGCTGGTGCGGCCCGGATCGGCCGATGAGGTGGCCGCGGTGCTGCGGCTCTGCCGGGACGCCGGGGCGCACGTCACCGTGCAGGGTGGCCGGACCTCGCTGGTGGCCGGCACGGTACCCGAATACGACGACGTGCTGCTGTCCACCGAGCGGCTCAACACCGTCGGCGCCGTCGACACGACAGAGCGCCGGGTGAGCGCCGGGGCGGGTGCCACCCTGGCGGTGGTGCAGCAGGCGGCGGCCGCGGCCGGCCTGGTGTTCGGGGTGGACCTGACCGCCCGCGACACCGCCACCGTCGGCGGCATGGCCTCGACGAACGCCGGCGGCCTGCACACCGTGCACTACGGCAACATGGGCGAACAGATCCTCGGTCTCGAGGTCGCGTTGCCGGACGGCACGCTGCTGCACCGGCACTCCGCGGTGCGCGCCGACAACACCGGCTACGACCTGCCGGCGCTGTTCGTCGGCGCCGAGGGCACCCTGGGGGTGATCACCGGCGTGGATCTGCGGCTGCGGCCCGCCCCGGCGCATCGGGCCACGGCGGTCTGCGGGTTCGCCGACCTGGACGCGCTGGTGGCTGCGGCCAGGGTCTTCCGCGACCTGGACGGCGTCGCGGCCCTGGAGCTGATCGACGCCCGGGTGACGGCGCTGACCGGCGAGCGGCTCGGGGTGCCCGCCCCGGTGGCCGGCGACTGGCTGCTGCTGGTCGAGCTGACCGGTGACACCGACCAGACCGATCGCCTCGCCGAGCGACTGGAGCAGGTGGCGGGGTGTACCGAGCCGGCGGTCGGGGTAGACGGTGCCACCAGCGGCCGGCTGTGGCGGGTGCGCGAGGCGGTGGCCGAGGTGCTCGGGGCGTTCGGCCCGCCGCTGAAGTTCGACGTGGCGCTGCCACTGGCGACGGTGGCCCGGTTCGCCGCCGCGGCCACCGTGCTGGTGGGCCGGCACGCGCCCGATGCGCTGCCGGTGCTGTTCGGCCACATCGGCGAGGGCAACCTGCACCTCAACGTGCTGCGGTGCCCCGCGGACGCCGAACCGGGGCTGTACGCGGCGATGATGGAGCTGATCGCCGACTGCGGCGGCAACGTCAGCTCGGAGCACGGGGTGGGCAGTCGCAAACGGGCCTACCTGTCGATGTCACGCGGGCCGGGCGATATCGCGGCGATGCGGGTGGTCAAGGCGGCTTTCGATCCGACCGGGTATCTCAACGCGGCCGTGCTGTTCGGCTGAGCCGATGGCGACGACCCGCCGCTCAGCGGTGTTTGATGCCGACGGCCTGGCGTAGCTGGGCCAGGAACTGATCCGAGTCGTCGCTGCGGATGATGTAGTGCGAGATGGCGATCCGGATCGCGGCGGCGGCCTTCACCGCGGCGTCGGGCCCGGACAGCATCCGCTGCAGCCCCTCACGCATCGGGGCGATGATCCGGGCGAAGTCGGTCAGCACGTGCTTGGGCTCAATGTCGATCATCCGCACACCGGTCGACGAATGCTGGTAGTCGACAATGAAACGCAATGCGGCATCCAGCTTTTCGGCACCTTTCAGCCCCTCGGTGGCGCGGCTCAGGCCGCTGTCGAAGGTGTGCCGCTCGTAGCGGGAGAACGCCGTGATGAGCTCCTCTTTCGACGGAAACCACCGATACAGCGTCGGCCGCGACACCCCGGCCTGGGAGGCGACCTCGGACAGGCTGAGCTTGGTCATGCCGTTGCGGCCGAGCACCTCGGCGGTGGCCGCGAGAATCCGCTGCCGGGTCGAGTTGTCGAGTTCGTCCACGCTTTCGGTCATTTCGGCTCCCGTCGGCGCACCAGCACCGACTGCTGGATGGCCGCCACCGCGCCGCGCTCGTCGAACAGCGTACCGATGGTGGCCCCGATGCCGTCCGGGCCGTAGTTGGTCTGGGCGCGGATCCCGATCCACTCGCCGTCGGGAATCCGGTGCAGGTGCACCACCAGGTCGGTGTTGAGGAACGTCCACTTGGTGATGTCGAGCTTGGTGCCGACACCGTTGGCGTCGTCGGCGACCGCGAACAGCCGCTGCAGCGGCGTCATCGACTCACCGGCCACCAGGTGGGCCACCGGCATGATCCAGGCTTCGCCGTCGCCGGGCGCCAGCGGTGTGGTCAACCACCGCCAGTCCACGCTGTGCACGTAGTTGCGGTCCCAGTTCTGCCGCATGTTCATGGCGCGGGCCTCGCCGACCGGGCGCAGCGGCGGCGCCGAGGCGTGCTCGATGGCGCCGGTCTCCAGGGTCTGCAGCCGCCAGCCGGTAGCACGGGCGACCGGTCGGGGCGCCTCGTCGGGGCCCGGCGCCAGCAGTTCGGCGCCGACAAGTTCGATCTGCCGGCCGGTGCGTTCGATCTGGGATCGGACCCACAGCGGGCCCTCGACCGGGACCGGCCCCAGCAGGTCGACCGCGACGCGGCTCAGCCGGGTGTCGGGGCGGGCGTGTGTGCGTTCCAGCGCCCGCACCAGCAGCGCCGAAACCGGTGCGGCGTGCTGGATCTTCGCCGACCAGGTGCCGCGGGCCAGGTCGGTGGCGGCGAAACGTTCGCCGTGCGGATCGGCGGCATCCACCAGTTCGTAGTAGGAGTCGGTCACGAAGTCTCCCTTCAGGGCCGCCCGGCGCCGGGAATCGCCACGGTCACCGTGTCCAACCGGGAGTCGCGGGTCCCGATCAGCCGTTTGGGGTAGGCGTCGGTGCTGGACAACAGGAACAGTGTGCGGCGTGCGGGCCCGCCCAGCGTGCAGGCGATCGCGGCCCGGTCGCCGACGTCGATGCGGTCGGTGACCTCCCCGCCCTCGGTGATCCGCTCGAACTGGTGGGCCAGCGTCATCGAGGTCCAGACCCCGCCGGCCGCATCCAGGGTGATGCCGTCCGGCGGACCGTCCAGACCGTCGGCGAAGACCCGGCGATCACTCAGCGCGCCGTCGCCGCCGATGGTGAATGCGGACAGGCGCCGGCCGATCGACTCGGCGACGATCAGTGTGGCGCCGTCGGGGGTGATCACCATGCCGTTGGGGAAGTCGAGATCGGCGGCGACGGTGTGGATGCCGCCGTCCGGATCGATCCGCACGATCACCCCGCCGGTGTAGGCCTGCGAGCCGACATAGCAGCGACCGGCGTCGTCGACGACCATGTCGCCGAGGGCGGCCGGGACGCGGTCGCGCAGATCGGCCACGGTGGTCACCGCCTCGCCGTCGTAGCGCAGCAGCCGGCGGTCTTCGGCGGAGGCGATCAGCAGCGAACCGTCCGAGGCGAATCCCAGGCCGCTCGGGGTGTGCCCGGGCAGTGCGACGGTGGTCATCGAGCCGTTGAGGGTGACGCTGTGCACCGCCTCGCCGAGCATGTCGGAGAACCACAGCAGGCCCTCGAACCAGCGCGGGCCCTCCCCGAAGCAGAATCCGCCGGCCAGCGGCGCCGGATGCGAACTTGCCTCGGCGATGCTCAACACGGTCGCCCTCCTGTGTCCGTCGCGCGCGCGACCAGGCCTACTTTACAAAACATGTCCGAAATGTCACGCTCGCCGAATGGTTCAACCCACTGAGATCTCCCCGGCCACACCGTGGTCGGTCAGCGGCCTGCTCGATCTGTTCGAGGTAACCCCGGACGGCCCCGACCGGTTCATCGGGCAGACCGGCCTTGCCGGCGACGACGAGCGCCAGGTGGTCGAAGGCACGCAGCTGCTGGCGCAGGCCATCGTGGGTGCGGCAAAACGCTTCGCGGACAAGTCGATCCGCTCGGTACACGCCGTGTTCGCCCGCGCGGTGATGGTGGGTCCGCCCGCGGAATACACCGTCGACGTGGTCAACGAAGGGCGCTCGACGGCCACCGCGGTCATCGCGGTGCTGCAGAACGGGCGGCGCTGCGCGACGATCACGGTGCTCGCCGACGTCCCGTCCGACGACGTCATCACCCATCACCTGCCGCGGGCGGACGTCGCCTCGCCGGCGGAGTCCAACCACTGCGAGATGCCGATGACCGGACGCGATGTGCGCCTGGTCGACGTCGTGGACGTCAACAGCCCCGACGAGGTGGGGCCGCCGGAGCTCTACGCCTGGCTGCGCTACGACCCGATTCCCAGCCGCGACGATCTCGCCAAGGCGCTGATCGCGTATTTCACCGGCCACCTGGGTATTTCGACGACGATGCGCGCCCACGCCGGCATCGGCACCAGCCAATCGCATCTGACCGTGTCCACCGCACCGATGACCGTCATGGTCAGTTTCCACGAGCCGGTGCGTTGGGACGGCTGGATCCTCTACGGCCATGAGAGCACCCAGGTGGGCGCCGGCATGTCCTATGTGCGGGGCACCGTGCACACCGAGCAGGGTGAGCTGCTCGCCTCCTTCGCCCAGGACGGGCTGATCCGCCCGCTGCGCACCAGCGACAACAAGATCGCCGAGCAGAACCGGATCTAGGGCAGTTCGGCGAACCCCTCGACACGGGTCAGATCGAAGCTGAAAAACCCTGCGATGGGCGAACTCTCCGGCAGCGGTTCCGGGTAGCTCCAGGCGACGTCGGTGACCACCGTGTCTCCGACGACCGCCGACCAGTAGCTGGCGTACCCCTTGTAGTTGCAGTAGGTCGACGTCGTCGACGGCGCCAAAAGGTCGGTGCGGACGTGGCCGGGGGCGACGTAGAGCCGCGCCGGCAGCGACGTCTCGAACACGATCACCGTGTCGTCGGTGTCCACCAGGTCCGCCCCGGCGACCGTGACGCGCAGCGCGCGCTTGGTGGGCCGGCAGTCCACGCGGTGATACGGGTTGGGCGGGTAGTGCACCAGCCGCCGGCCCTCTTCGAGCCAGCCGTCCACGGCGTCCCAGGGCACCTGGACGTACCCGGGCGCCTCCGGCACGGGTTGGTGCGGCAGGTCGCCGACGGCACCGGCGGGAAAGGCGTAGGACAGCGGCTGATGTGTGCGATGCACAAGCAGTGCGCGTTCGGTGTCGATAACCGTGCGGTCGCCTCGGATCGCCTGCACGCGGCGGGGATGCGGTTCGACATAGACCAGGTCTCCGGTGACCTCCGGGTAGATCCGGCCGGCCCGGTGTTCCGACAGCGGGCCCTGGCCTGCGACCAGACTCAACTCGGGTCACCTCCCTCGCGTCACTCGTCCCGACGTACCTTTACAAACTAGTCCGAAAATGTAATATTTCCCAGATGCCGAACAGCGCCAATGCCGTGCAGGTTCCCGACCTCTTCCCGGACCCCCACCTGCGCTATCGCCTGAACGTCATCGCCCTCGACGTCGCCGGCCTGGTCGCGGCGGCGGGCGGATGGCTGTATCACCGAGTGGCCACCGGCTGGGACGTGACCGTTGCGGTACCCGACTCCCAGGATCTGCGGCCACTGCAGATCCTCGGCGTCACCACAGCGGACCTGGAGGCCGGGCTGTGCGCACCGGAAGGCGCGGCCGGACAGTGCCTGGCCGTCGTCGCCGACGCCGTGGTCACCGACGCCCGGATCAGCCACCGGGTGCAGGCCGCGTTGCGGCACAGCCTGACCGAGGTGGTGGTCTGGGGCCACAGCTGGCCGATGGACCACCGGCTCAACCACGTTCGGCATCTGCCCACCGCGGCGGGTCGGGCCTTCAAACGGCAGGCCCTGCTGGCCGCCAAGACCGACGCCGGGGTAGTCGGTCCGGAGTTGTTCCTCAGCGACCAAAAGCACAGCCTGCCAACCGATTCCGACCTGGTGCCGGTCGACTGATGCGCAAATACCACGCCCATACCCTGCTGTACCTGCACGAAACCATCGACCTGGGCCGCGGGCAGGCCGACGACTTCACCACCGCCTTCACGCGGATCTACCAGCCGATGATGACCGAACTGGGTGCCCGGCTGTTCGCGCTGTGGGAGACCACCGCCTACAACGGGCACTGGCCGCAGGTCACCGTCATCTGGGAGATCGACAGCTTCGCCGACTACGCCCGGATCGGTCGGGCCCATGCCCGCGCCGGCAGCCACGCCACCCCCGCCGCCGAATGGAAGGCCTACCTCGCCGGCGTCGGCGCATCGGGAGAGGGCCGCATCATGTACCCCGGCCCGCACAACAAGACGCTGGCCCAGCTGCGCGCCGACGGCTTCGACGCCACCGTGGTGATCCAGGAGATCATGCAGACCAAACCCGGCCGCCAGGACGACTACATCCGGGAGCTGGAGCGGCTGTATGTGCCGTGGTCCGAGCGCACCGGCAAACGCTGGCTGGGCTCCTTCACCACCACGTTCCGTTTCAACGAGGTGATCCACTACTGGGCACTCGACGGCGGCTGGGACTGCTTCGAACAGCACTACCCGTCGTGGAAGGACCAACCGCCGGCCGAGATCGTGACCTGGATGAGCGTGGCGCCGGCCCTGCGCGACGGCTGGGAGGACTCCATCCTCGAGGCCCTGGCGCCCTCACCGCTGCAGGGCGGACCCGCGTGAAAACGGTTGCGGAGCACGATTTCACCTACGACCCGTTCGACCCGGCGGTGATGGCCGACCCGCTGCCGTACTACCGGGTGCTGCGCGACGAGCATCCGGTGTACTACGTGCCGAAATGGGATCTGTACGCGCTGTCGCGTTTCGACGACATCTGGGACGTGCTGGCCGTCAGCGACGGCACCTTCGTGGCCTCGGAGGGCACCCTGCCCGCGGCGAATGTGCTGGCGCAGCACAACACCGGTCCGGTGGCGGACCCGCCGCTGCACCCGCTGCCGTTCCACGCAGTGTTCGACAAGCCGATCTACGACGACATCCGCCGGCTGCAGTCCCCGCCGTTTCGGCCCCGGTCGGTCAGCGACTGGACCGACCGGGTCCGCGAGTTGGCCAACCGGCGGCTCGACGAACTGCTGCCGCAGGGCCGCTTCGATTTGACCTGTGACTACGGTGGCGTGGTGGTAGCGCAGGTGGTGTGCGAACTCCTCGGTATACCAATCGAATTCGCTCCCGAGGTGCTGGCATCGGTGAACGCCGGCAGCCTCGCCGCAGCTGGCGTCGGGGTGGACACCGCGGCGGCGCGGCCCAACTATCTGGACTACCTGGTACCCGCCGTGCAACGCAGGCGTGTCGCAGCCGACGGTGAACTCTCGATCGTCGACGGGATGCTGCGCTACCGGCTGCCCGACGGCAGCGCGCTCGACGACGTCGAGGCGGCCACCCAGCTGCTGTGCATCTTCATCGGCGGTACCGAGACGGTGCCCAAGATCGTCGCGCACGGGCTGTGGGAACTGGCCGGCCGTCCCGACCAGCTCGCCGCGGTGCGCGCCGACCCGGCCACCCGGGTGCCGCAGGCCTGCGACGAGATGATCCGCTACTGCGCACCGGCGCAATGGTTCGCACGCACCGCTCGCAAGCCATACACGTTGCACGGCACCACCATCGAGCCCGGACAGCGCATCATCACGCTGCTGGCCTCGGCCAGCCGCGACGAACGCCAGTACCCCGACCCCGACTCCTTCATCTGGGACCGGCCGATCAAACGCTCCTTGGCCTTCGGGCGCGGTCAGCACTTCTGCATCGGCTACCACCTGGCGCGCCTGGAAGTCACTGTGCTGGTGCAGGAATGGCTGCGCCGGGTGGGGGAGTACCGGATCGTCGCCGACGACGCGACCCGGTTGCCGTCCAGTTTCCAGTGGGGCTGGAACAACATTCCGGTGGAGGTCTGAGCCGTGTGGGCCTACCGGTTGATCGCGCCGTATGAGTTCGAGCGGATCGAAGTCGCCGATCTCACCGAGAGCGACCTCGACGACGGGCAGGTACTGCTGAGGTTCCTCGCCGCCGGGGTGTGCGGCTCTGATCTGCCGGCGTTCCGCGGCACCCAGGGCCGGCTGCCCGGTGACAGCGGCGCCGGTGCCGCCGAGAAGATCGGCTTCCCGATCCACGAGATCGTCGGCGACGTCATCGCCAGCAGGCACACCGCGCATCGCGTCGGTGACCGCGTCGTCGGCTGGGCCTCGAAATTCGACGGCCTGATGCAGACGGTGATCAGCGACGGGGACGGGCTCTTCGCCTACGACCCGGCGCTCGCGCCCGCCAAAGCGGTCGGGCTGCAGCCACTGGCGTGCGTGCTCTACGCGGTCGAGCAGTTGCCGGATCTGGCCGGCCGTCATGTGGCGGTGATCGGGCAGGGTTCGATAGGGCTGCTGTTCAGTGCGGTCGCCAAGGCGGCGGGTGCCCGCCGGGTCACCGGTGTGGACCCGGTGGACCGAGCGGACATGACCGCCGCCTTCGGTATCGACACCGCGGTGCGGTCCACCAGCGATCGGTGGATCCACCATCTGGACGCCGCCGACGCACCGGAGATCGTCATCGAGGCCGTCGGTCACCAGGTCGCCACCCTGGGCCACGCCATCGAAGCCGTCGCCCCCGGCGGAACCGTCTTCTACTTCGGGGTCACCGACGACGACAGCTACCCGATCAGCATGCGCACCATGCTGCGCAACAACCTGACGCTGATCTCCGGTGTGACCCTCGACCGCCGGCGGATGCTGCAGCGGGCCGGTGATTTCGCGGCCGCGCACCCAGACCTGTTGGGCGCCTACGTCACCCACACCTTCGGCGCGGACCAGGTGCAGGCCGCCTTCGAACTGGCCGCGCGTCCCACCCCCGGGCGGGCCAAGATCGCGATCGTCGCATGACGCCGGCACTGCGGACCGCACTGGCGGGCCGGGCGAACCTTTGGGGCGGCTGGATCACCGGGCCGACGGTGCTGGGGCCGGAGGAATTCGCGCGGGCCGGTTACGACTACGTCGGCTTCGACGCCCAGCACAGCTACCTCGACGACGCGGCGATCGCCGGCATGCTGCGCGCCGCCGAACACCTGCCGATCGCCACGGCGGTGCGGCTGGCCAACGCCGATCCGGCGCCCATCGGCCGGGTGCTCGACGCCGGCGCCGACGCGGTGATCATCGCGCTGATCGAGACGGCCGAACAGGCGGCGGCTGCGGTGGCCGCGGCGCGTTACCCACCGGCCGGGGTTCGCAGCTTCGGTCCGTTGCGTCCCCGCCTGGGCGTCGACCCGGCCGGACTGGAATCCCGGGCGGAGGTGTTCGCGATGATCGAAACCCCTTCGGCGCTGGCCGATGTGGAGCGGATCTGCGCGGTGCCCGGGCTGGCCGGCGTGTACGTGGGCCCCGTCGATCTGGCGATCTCGATGGGCGTGCCGCTGTCGGCGGCCACCACGCACCCCGACGCGCGGGCGGCGTTCGCCCGCATCCAGCGGGCAGCGATACAGGCCGGGGTGATTGCCGGCATACATGCCGGAACCGGCACGGCGGGACGCGATCTGGCCGGACTGGGCTATCAGATGCTCACGCTGGCCGCCGAATCCCAGGCGTTGCGGCGCGGGGCGGCCGAGCATCTGGCCGAGGCGTCGGGGAAGGGTCCCTGATGGCCCCCCTGATGTCCAAGGTGGCGCTGGTGACCGGGGCCGCCGGCGGCCAGGGCCGCGCGATCGTGCAACGGCTGCGGGCCGACGGATTCGCCGTCGCCGCCTGCGATATCAACCACGCCGAGCTGATCCCAGCCGGGCCTGCCGACGACAAGGTGCTGGCCGTCGGACTCGACGTGACCTCCCCGAGCGGGTGGGCCGCCGCGGTGGCAGAGACCGTCCAGCGGTTCGGGTCGCTGACCGCACTGGTCAACAATGCCGGCACCCTGCACCGGGCCGCGATCGTCGACGAGACGGTCGAAGGATTCGAAAAGGCCTGGCGGGTCAACTGTTTGGGTGCGTTCCTGGGGATCCAGGCGACGCTGGAGCAGCTGCGGGCGGCCGACGGCGCCGCGATCGTCAACACCTGCAGCACCGGAGCGATCCGGCCCTTCCCGCAGCACAGCGCCTACGGTTCGTCGAAGTGGGCGCTGCGCGGGCTGACGCAGACCGTCGCAGCCGAACTCGGGCCCGTCGGTATCCGGGTCAATGCGGTGTTCCCCGGGCCGATCGCCACCCCGATGCTCGACGAGCGCACCCAGGAGCGCCTCGCCGCGACGGCGATGACCGGCCGGCTGGGGCGGCCCGGCGAGGTCGCCGACGCGGTGGCCTTCCTGGTCTCGGACGCGGCGTCGTTCATCACCGGCTCCGAACTGGTCGTCGACGGCGGCCAGTGCCTGCAGATCCGTTGACTACGCGTCGAACGTGATGAGCTGGCGAACGGCCACCCCGTCGGCGAGCTGATCCATCGCGGAGTTGATCTGCTCCAGCGGCACGGTCGCCGACACCAGCTGCTGCACCGGCAGCCGGCCCGCCCGCCACAACTCGACGAATCGCGGGATGTCGCGGGCCGGTACCGCCGAGCCCAGGTAGCTGCCGATCAGCGAACGGCCGTGGGCGACCAGATCCAGCGGCGACAGGCTGATCCGGGCGTCCGGCGGCGGCAGGCCGACGGTGATGGTGCGCCCGCCCGGGGCGGTCAACTCGATCGCGGTCTGCAGGGCGGCCGGATGGCCGGCCGCCTCGATCACCACCGGCGCCCGCAGTCCCGACTCGCCTGCCTGCGCCGGGGTCATCACCTGCTGTGCGCCCAGAGCCGTTGCGGCGGCGAGCTTTTCGGGCAGCCGGTCAATCGCGATCACCTGCACGCCGTCGTGGGCCAGTGCGGTCAGCACCGCGGCCATCCCCACCCCGCCGAGCCCGACAACCGCGACGGACTCACCGGCCCTGGGCTTTCCGACGTTGAGCACCGCGCCGCCGCCGGTCAGCACCGCGCAGCCCAGCAGGGCGGCCACCGCCGGAGGAACGTCGTCGGGCACCGGCACCGCACTGGCCGCGCTGACTACCGCGTGGGTGGCGAAACCCGAGACTCCGAGGTGGTGGTAGACGCTTTGCCCGGCCCGCCGCAGCCGCATCCCGCCGCCCAGCAGGGTTCCCGCACCGTTGGCGGCGCTGCCGGGTTCGCACGGGGCGGCGCCGTCGGTGTCGCACGCGGCGCAGGAGCCGCAGCGCGGCAGGAAGGTCAGCACCACCCGCTGCCCGACCGGCAGATCGACTCCGGAACCGACGGCTTCGACGATCCCGGCGGCCTCGTGGCCGAGCAGCATCGGCACCGGCCGCACCCGATTGCCGTCGACCACCGACAGATCGGAGTGGCAGACCCCGGCGGCCTCGACCCGCACCAGTAGCTCACCCGCACCCGGCGGGTCCAGCTCGAGCTCGGTCACCGTCAGCGGCCGGGAGGCGGAATACGGCCGCGGCGCACCGATGCGCTCCAGTACAGCCCCGCGGATGGCGATCATGCTGGAATACAACCATGACTGTCCCGCCCGCACCGGATGGGTTGACCAGCCGCGACTTTCCGGTGCAGTGGCCCGTGCTGACCCGCTGGGCCGACAACGACATGTTCGGCCACCTCAACAACGCGGTGTACTACCAGCTGTTCGACACCGCGATCAACGGCTGGATCGCCGCCAACGCGCGAGACGTCGACCCGGTGTCCATGCCCGAGCTGGGCGTCGTCGCCGAATCCGGCTGTCGATTCCTGGGCGAGCTGGCCTTCCCCGACCCGCTCGCGGTCGGCCTGGCCGTCACCCGGCTGGGACGCAGCAGCGTCACCTACCGGCTGGCGGTATTCCGTGCCCCCGACGGAGAAGCCGCCGTACCGCCGGCCGCGCTCGGGCACTGGGTGCACGTCTACGTCGACCGCACCACCCGGCGTCCGGTGCCGATCCCCGACGGCATCCGGGCCCTGCTGGCCACCGCCCAGGTCTGACCGGGGCCGCCGGCCCGGTGGTTATGCTCGGCGGATGCCGCTCGTGAGCAAGACCGTCGAAGTGGCCGCCGACGCGGCCACGGTCATGGGGATCGTCGCCGACTTCGAGGCCTACCCGCAGTGGAACGAAGAGGTCAAGGGACTGTGGGTGCTGGCCCGCTACGACGACGGCCGGCCCAGTCAGCTGCGTCTCGACGCGTCGTACTCCGGTTTCGACGGCACCTTCATCCAGGCGGTGTACTACCCCAGCGACACCCAGATCCAGACCGTGCTGCAGCAGGGCGACCTGTTCAGCAAGCAGGAGCAGATGTTCTCGGTGGTCGAGATCGGCGCCACCACGCTGCTGACAGTCGACATGGACGTCGAAACCGAGATGGCGATGCCCAAGCCGATGGTCAAGAAGGCGTTCAACAACGTCCTGGACTACCTCGCGGACAATCTCAAGCGCCGGGCCGAGGAGCTGGCCGGCAGCTGACAGCAACGGAGGCTCGAATTGATCCACGCACCAACCGATCCCGCCGAGCAGCCCTACCGCGCCCGCCGGCAGAACTGGGTCAATCAGCTCGACCGGCACGCGCTGATGCAACCGGACGCCCCGGCGCTGAGATTCCTCGGACAGACCACCACCTGGGCGCAGTTGCACGACCGGGTCGCCGCGCTGGCCGACGCCCTGAGCCGCCGCGGGGTGGTCAGCGGCGACCGGGTGATGATCCTGATGCTCAACCGCACCGAGTTCGTCGAGTCGGTGCTGGCCGCCAACCGGCTGGGCGCGATCGCGGTGCCGGTGAACTTCCGGCTCACCCCGCCGGAGATCGCGTTCCTGATCACCGACTGCCAAGCCCGGGTGCTGATCACCGAGCCGGCGCTGGCGCCGGTGGCCACCGCGGTGCGGGGGCTGACCGAGGTTCAGGCAATCCTGAAAACGGTTGTGGTGGCAGGGGAAGACGGCGACGAAGATCTGATCGCCTACGAGACCCTGATCAGCGAGGCCGGCGCACCGCACCCCGCGGTGGACATCGACAACGAGTCGCCGGCGCTGATCATGTACACCTCCGGGACCACCGGCCGGCCCAAGGGCGCGGTGCTGACCCACATCAACCTGACCGGCCAGCTGATGACCGGCCTCTACACCTCCGGCACCGGAGTCAATGACGTCGCGTTCATCGGGGTGCCGTTCTTCCACATCGCCGGAGTGGGCAACCTGCTGCCCGGCATGTGGCTGGGCATCCCGACGGTGATCAATCCGTTGGGCGCGTTCGACGCCGGGCAACTGCTCGACGTGCTGGCCGCCGAGAAGGTCACCGGAATCTTCCTGGTCCCGGCGCAGTGGCAGGCGGTCTGCGCCGAGCAGCAGGCCAACCCGCGCGACATCGTGCTGCGGACCATGTCCTGGGGGGCGGCCCCGGCGTCGGACACCCTGCTGCGGGAGATGGCCCAGGTCTTCCCGAACACTCAGATCCTGGCGGCGTTCGGCCAAACCGAGATGTCCCCGGTCACCTGCATATTGCGGGGTGAGGACGCGATCAGAAAACTCGGATCGGTGGGCACCGTCATCCCGACCGTCACCGCCCGGGTCGTCGACGAGAACATGAACGACGTGGGCGTCGGCGAGGTCGGCGAGATCGTCTACCGGGCACCCACATTGATGAGTGGCTACTGGAACAACCCCGACGCCACCGCGGAGGCGTTCGCCGGCGGCTGGTTCCACTCCGGTGATCTGGTGCGGATGGACGTCGAGGGCTACGTCTGGGTGGTCGACCGCAAGAAGGACATGATCATCTCCGGCGGCGAGAACGTGTACTGCGCCGAGGTGGAGAACGTACTGGCCGCACACCCCGACATCGCCGAGGTCGCGGTGATCGGCCGGCCGCACGATCAGTGGGGCGAAGTGCCGGTGGCCGTGGCCGCGCTCACCCGCGACGGCCTGGCGCTGGCCGACCTCGAGGACTTCCTCACCGAACGGCTGGCGCGCTACAAGCACCCCAAAGCACTGGAGATCGTCGACGCCCTGCCGCGCAATCCCGCAGGCAAGGTGCTCAAGACCGAGCTGAGGGCGCGCTACGGCGGATGAGCCCCGGCGTCCGCCGAGATGGCGACACGTTACTGTCCGGTAGGCAACTCGGTTTGGTGGCACCATTCGATGCCGCTCTCACCGAGTCATCAGGTATGGTCCGATGGTCGCCGAACGCACGTTGGGCCGCTAAGGTGACGCGGGTCTCGCTGAAACTGGACAGGAGGAGGCCGTGGTGCGACGCGACTCCCAGATGCGTCGTCGTCGGTGGTCTCCAAGGAGGGGAGTGTTGTGACGGCTCCAACGCGACCCCGCGTGGCTGACTTCGCTCGTGATCGACTGTTACCACCGCTGGTCATGGTCGGCGGGTTCTTCCGGATGTGCGCGCTGACCGCCCGCGCGCTTTTCCAGCCGCCCTTCCAGTGGCGTGAGACTGTCCAGCAGGGCTGGTTCATCACCAGCGTCGCGATCATCCCGACCATCGCGGTCGCCATCCCGCTGACCGTGTTGCTGGTCTTCACCTTGAACATCCTGCTGGCGCAGTTCGGCGCCGCCGACGTCTCCGGGGCCGGCGCGGGTATCGCGGCCGTCACCCAGCTGGGGCCGCTGGTCACCGTGCTGGTGGTGGCCGGCGCAGGCTCGACCGCGATCTGCGCCGATCTGGGCGCCCGCACCATCCGCGAGGAGATCGACGCGATGGAGGTGCTCGGCATCGACCCGATCCATCGGCTGGTGGTTCCCCGGGTGATCGCCGCGACCGTGGTCGCCCTGCTGCTCAACGCCCTGGTGATCGTGATCGGTCTGGCCGGTGGCTTCCTGTTCGGTGTTTACCTGCAGAACGTGTCCGGTGGCGCGTATCTGTCCACCCTGACCCTGCTGACCGGGCTGCCCGAGGTCGTCATCTCCACAGTGAAGGCCATGGTGTTCGGACTGATCGCAGGCCTGGTCGGGTGCTACCGCGGGCTCACGGTTCGCGGCGGGTCCAAGGGACTCGGTACGGCCGTCAACGAGACCGTGGTCTTGTGTGTGCTCGCGTTGTTCGCCGTGAACGTGGTGCTGACCACCATCGGCGTGAAGTTCGGAACGGGGACCTGACATGTCGACATCGACAGTGGTGCGGGGCCGCTTTCCCGGTCTGGTCGCGAACTATCAGCGTTACGTCGGGATGGCCGGCCGTTCGCTGGACAGGAGCGGCCGGCTCGGCTGGTTCGCGCTGACCGCCCTCCGGCAGATCCCCTGGGCACTGCGCCGGTACCGCACCGAGACGCTGCGCCTGATCGCCGAGCTGGGCATGGGCACCGGCGCCATGGCCGTGATCGGCGGCACCGTGGCCATCATGGGCTTCGTCATGCTGGCCGGTGGCTCGCTGATCGCGATCCAGGGCTTCACCTCACTGGGCAATATCGGCGTGGAGACCTACACCGGTTTCGCCGCGGCCCTGGTCAACGTCCGCGTCGTCGGTCCGGTCAACGCCGGAATCGCCCTGGCCGCCACAGTCGGCGCTGGCGCCACCGCCGAGCTCGGTGCGATGCGGATCAGCGAGGAGATCGACGCCCTGGAGGTGATGGGGATCAACTCGATCTCCTACCTGGTGTCCACCCGGGTGGTCGCCGGCTTCACGGTGATCATCCCGCTGTACGCACTCGCGCTGATCATGGCGTTCGCCTCGCCGCAGGTCGTCACCACGCTCTTCTTCGGCCAGTCGTCGGGAACCTACGACCACTACTTCCGAACTTTCCTGCGACCAGACGACGTGTTCTGGTCCTTCATGGAGACCATCCTGATCGCGATCGTGGTCATGATCACGCACTGTTACTACGGATTCAACGCCAGTGGCGGCCCGGTCGGCGTGGGTGCCGCGGTGGGCCAGTCCATGCGGTTGTCGCTGATCACGGTGCCCACCGTGGTCCTGCTCGCAGCGTTGGCGCTCTACGGCGTCGACCCCAACTTCAACCTGACGATGTGACGGGCATGGCTACCGGTAGGCAGAACGCAGCGCACACCCCGCCCTACAAGTTGGCGGGCGTGGTGACCGTCGCCGTCCTGTTGTTGATCGCGGGCCTGGTGTACGGCCAGTTCCGTGGCTCCTTCACCAAGACGACGCCGCTGACGATGGTGGCGCCCCGCGCCGGTCTGGTGATGGACCCGGGCGGCCCGGTGACCTACAACGGCGTGCAGATCGGCCGGGTTGCCGACATCTCGCCGACCGAGCACAACGACAAGCCGGCCGCCAAGTTCACCCTCGACGTGGACCCCAAATACATCAAGCTGATCCCGTCGAACGTGCAGGCCGACATCATGGCGACCACGCTGTTCGGTAACAAGTACGTGGCGCTGACCGCGCCGGCGAACCCCACCCGCGAGCGGATCAGCAAGAACAAGATCATCGCGACCTCGGTGACCACCGAACTCAACACGCTGTTCGAGACCGTCAACAACCTCTCCGAGCACGTCGACCCGATCAAGCTGAACCTGACCCTGCACGCCGCCGCGGAGGCGCTGACCGGCCTCGGTGACAAGCTCGGCGACTCGCTGGTCAAGGGCAACGCGATCCTCGACGACGCCAACGCCTACATGCCGTCGCTCCGGCGCGACATCAAGGGCTTCGCGACCCTGGGCGACGTCTACGCCGCCGGGGCACCGGACCTGGTCGGCTTCATGGACAACTCCATCCCCGCCGTCAAGACCATCACCGCGCAGCAGAAGGAACTCGACGCCGCGCTGCTGGGTGCGGCCGGGGTGGGCAACCTGGGCACGGACGTCACCAACCGGTTCGGGCCGTACTTCCGCCGGCAGTTCTCCGACCTGGTCCCGGTGTCGGCCCTGCTCGACGAGTACAGCCCGGAGCTGTTCTGCGCCATCCGCAACATCGCCGGCGTCGCACCGAAGGTCTACCAGGGACTCGGCGGCGGCGACGGTTACGCGCTAGACACCGTCAGTGAGCTGGTCAGCCCGGCGAACCCGTATATCTACCCCGATAACCTGCCGCGTTACAACGCTCGCGGCGGCCCCGGCGGTGCGCCGGGCTGCTGGCAGGAGATCACCCACGACTTCTGGCCGGCGCCTTACCTGGTGGCCGACACGGGAGTCAGCCAAGCGCCCTACAACCACTTTGAAGTCGGATCGCCCTGGGCCATTGATTACGTCTGGGGTCGCCAAGTCGGGGATTACACGATCAACCCATGAACATCACCAGAACCGCAATCAAACT
This sequence comes from Mycobacterium zoologicum, assembly GCF_020181635.2. Taxonomy (NCBI): domain Bacteria; kingdom Bacillati; phylum Actinomycetota; class Actinomycetes; order Mycobacteriales; family Mycobacteriaceae; genus Mycobacterium; species Mycobacterium zoologicum. The sequence goes on from NZ_JAYJJS010000019.1 coordinate 49,029, forward strand.
CGGCGCCGTCGGATCGGTGCTGCTGGCATTCACCGTCGGCCTCGTCGTGGTGTTCGGCCAGGTCCGGTTCGACCGGACGGCCAACTACTCCGCCGAATTCACCAATGCCAGTGGCCTCCGGCAGGGACAGTTCGTTCGCGCATCCGGGGTAGAGATCGGCAAGGTCAAGAAGGTGCGCTTGGTCGACGGCGGCCGTCGAGCGGTGGTGGACTTCAACGTCGACCGGTCGCTGCCGCTGTTTCAGTCGTCCACCGCGCAGATCCGCTACTCCGACCTCATCGGCAACCGCTACCTGGAACTCAAGCGGGGCGACGGCGAGGGCGCCGACCAGCGGCTGCCCGCGGGCGGGTTCATCCCCGCGTCGCGCACCGAGCCGGCACTGGACCTGGACGCGTTGATCGGCGGTTTCAAGCCGGTGTTCCGATCGCTGGACCCCGACAAGATCAACACCATCGCGTCGACCATCGTCACGGTCTTCCAGGGCCAGGGCGGCACCATCAACGACATCCTGGAGCAAACGGCTCAGCTGACCTCGCACATTGCCGAGCGAGACGCGGCGATCGGTGAGGTGGTCAAGAACCTCAACGTCGTCCTGGACACCGCGGTCAAGCACCGCCAGACGTTCGACGAGACGATCGACAACTTCGACAAGCTGGTCAAGGGGCTCAACAGCCACAACACCGGCCTGGCCAACGGCACCGCGGAGTTCGGCAACGCCGCCGGCAACCTGGCCGACCTGCTGGCCGACAACCGGACCCAGCTGCACAGCCTCTTCCCGGTGGCCGGACCGGAGCCGGAGGACCGGCTCGACGACATCGACGATCTGCTGCAGAAGATCCCCAAGGCGCTCAAGCTGATCGGGCGCACCGGTGTCTACGGTGACTTCTTCAACTTCTACATCTGCGACGCGACGATCAAGCTTCCCGGCCTGCAGCCGGGCGGACCGGTGCGCAACGTGCGGTTGTGGCAGCAGCCGACCGGGAGGTGCACGCCGCAGTGAGGACTCTGGAGCCGCCCAACCGGGCGAGGATCGGCATCATCGGCGTGGTCTCGGTGCTGCTGGTGACGCTGGTCGGGCAGACCTTCACCACGGTGCCGGTGCTGTTCGCCGAGCCTAGCTACTTCGGCCAGCTCGCCGACACCGGCGGGCTGAACGCCGGCGATAAGGTGCGAATCTCGGGCGTGGACGTCGGCAAGGTCCAAGACCTGTCGATCGAGGGCGACCACGTACTGGTGAAGTTCTCGGTCGGTGCGAACCCGATCGGCTCCGACAGCCAGATCGGCGTCAAGACCGACACCATCCTTGGCCGCAAGGTGCTGGCGATCGAGCCCAAGGGCGAGAAGCGGATCGCGCCGCGCGGCGTCCTGCCGTTGGGGCAGAGCACCACGCCCTACCAGCTCTACGACGCCGTCTTCGACGTCACCAAAGCAGCGTCCGGCTGGGACATCGACACGGTCAAGAAGTCGTTGAAGGTGCTCTCGGAGACCGTCGACCAGACCGCTCCTGACCTGAGCGGCGCACTCGACGGGGTGGCCAAGTTCTCCGACACCATCGGCAAGCGCGACGAGGAGATCACCCACCTGCTCGCCCAGGCGAATCAGGTGGCGAGCGTGCTGGGCAGCCGCAGCGGTCAGGTCGACGCGGTATTGCGCAACACCCAGACGCTGCTGGCGGCGTTCAACCAGCGCAGTCAGGCGATTTCGGCGTTGTTGGGCAACATCGCCTACTTCGGCGAACAGGTACAGGGCCTGGTCCGTGACAACCCGAGCCTGGACCTGCGCCATGTGTTCGTAGAGGCCGACAACATCACCAGCATGCTGGTGCGGCGCAAAGAAGACCTGATGGAGATGTTCACCATCCTGGGCAGATACATGACCATCGTCAACGAAGCCATCGCGTCCGGTCCATACTTCAAGGTCTCGACGCTGAACCTGATCCCGTTCTGGATCCTGCAGCCGTGGGTGGACGCCGCGTTCAAGAAGCGGGGGATCACCCCGGAGGAGTTCTGGCGCAACGCCGGCCTGCCGGAGTTCCGCTACCCCGACCCGAACGGCAACCGGTTCGCCAACGGTGCTCCGCCGCCTGCACCGCAGGTGCTCGAGGGCACCCCCGAGCACCCCGGACCGGCCGTCGCACCGGGTTCGCCGTGTTCGTACGCACCGGCGGCCGGACTGTTCCCGACGCCGGGCAACCCGCTGCCGTGCGCGAACCTCGACCCGAACTCGGGTCCGTTCGGGCCGAACGGCCCCTACCCGGGTCCGATGGATGTGTTGACCTCGCCGCCGAACCCCAACGCCGAGCCGGCTGCACCGGGCATCCCGATCGCCGGGCGGCCAGGCGAGGCCCCCCCGACACTTCCGGGCAACCCGGTTCCGTTGCCCGAGGCCAATCCCGGGGCGCGCTCCGAACCGGTCGGCCCGGTGGCCGGTCCGGCACCCGCCAACCCTGGCGCGGCACCGCCGCCCGGGCCGCGGGCACCCGGCCCGGCGGCTCCGCCCGGACCCGGCGACCAATTACCCGCACCGTTCATCACTCCCGGTGAGGGCGGAAACAGCCAGCCGGGTGGCGGCGGCGGCGCACGAGGAAGTGAACGGCCGTGAGCAGCGCCTTTGATGTCCGTAACCTGCGACTGCCGGAGCGGTCGCGGACGACGATGATTGCCGGTGCACTGCTGCTGGCACTGCTGGCCGCGGTCGCCTTCGGCGGCCTTCAGCTCTACCGCAAGCTGAGCAGTAACTCGGTGGTCGCCTATTTCCCGCAGACCGACGCGCTGTACCCCGGCGACGCAGTGCAGATCATGGGTGTGCGGGTCGGCGCGATCGACAAGATCGAGCCGGCCGGCGACAAGATGAAGGTCACGCTGCACTACGACAACAAGTACAAGGTGCCGGCCGAGGCCCACGCGATCATCTTGAACCCGACGCTGGTGGCGTCGCGGACCATTCAGCTGGAGCCGCCGTACCGCGGTGGACCGGCGCTGGCCGACAAGGCCGTCATCCCCGAGGAGCGCACCGAGGTCCCGGTCGAGTGGGACACGCTGCGCAACGACGTCACCAACATCATCGAGAAGCTGGGCCCGACCCCGTCGCAGCCTCAGGGGCCGATCGGTGAGGCGATCGAGTCCTTCGCCGACGGCATCGCCGGCAAGGGCCAGCAGGTCAACACCGCGTTCAACAACCTGTCCGACGCGCTGACCGCGTTGAACAAGGGCCGCGGCGACTTCTTCGCGGTGGTGCGCAGCCTGAAGCTGTTCGTCACGGCGCTGGACCACAACGACCAGCAGTTCGTGGCGGTCAACCGCGATCTGGCGACGTTCACCAACAACCTGACCAGCACCGACCAGGCGCTGGCCACGGCCGCCGACCAGTTCTACGCCACGATGACGATCGTCAAGGCGTTCCTTAACCAGAACGCCGAACCGCTGGTCAGCAACATTGACAACATGGCCCAGGTGACGACGGCGCTCACCCAGCCGGACGCGCTTGAGGGCTTCGAGACCGCGCTGCACGTGATGCCGAACGTGCTGGCCGCGTTGGGCGAGATCTACCACCCGGCGCAGGGCGCGGTCACCGGTTTCCCCGTGCTGGTGAACTTCGCCAACCCGATGCAGTTCATCTGCAGCGCGATCCAGGCCGGCAGCCGGCTGGGCTATCAGGACTCCGCGGAGCTGTGCGCGGAGTACCTGGCGCCGGTGGCCGACGCGATCAAGTTCAACTACCTGCCGTTCGGTATCAACATCTGGACTAACGCCTACACCACGCCGAAGCAGATCGCCTACTCCGAGCCGCGGCTGCAGCCGCCACCGGGATACAAGGACACCACCGTCCCGGGAATCTGGGTGCCGGACACCCCGTTGTCGCACAAGAACTCTCAGCCGGGCTGGATCACCGCGCCGGGGATGCAGGGCGTGCAGCCCGGCCACGACACCGAGCGGCTGCTCACTCCGGAATCGCTGGCGCAGCTGATGGGCGGCCCAGACCCGCTTCCGGTGGACTCGCAGTACCAGACACCGCCCGGTCCGCCGAACTCCTACGACGAGTCCCCCGGCCCGCTGCCGTTCGTCGGTCTGCCAGCAGGGCAGGCGCCCATCGCGCCGCCGCCGCCGGGACCGAACGTGATCCCCGGCCCGGTGGCACCGCTTCCCCCGCGAGGTGAGGGCTGATGAAACAGAGGACAGTGATGAAGACGGCCGGCCGACGGAGCCGGCAGGTCCTGGTGCTGCTGGCGGCGACGCTGACGCTGACGTCGTGCGGCGGCTGGCGCGGTATCGCCAACGTGCCGCTGCCGGGCGGTCCGGGCAGCGGCAAAGGCGCCTACACCGTCTACGTCCAGGTGCCCGACACGCTGGCGCTCAACGGCAACAGCCGGGTTCTGGTGGCTGATGTGTTCGTCGGCGCGGTCGAGCGGATCGAGCTGAAGAACTGGGTAGCCACCCTCAAGCTGAAGCTGAACAGGGACGTTCACCTGCCGCGCAACGCGACCGCGAAGATCGGCCAGACCAGCCTGCTGGGTTCGCAGCACATCGAGTTGGCGTCGCCGAAGGACCCGGTCGGTGAACTGCGCAACGGCGACACGATCGACGTGAACCACTCGTCGTCGTACCCGACGATCGAGCGGACGCTGGCCGGCGTGGCGCTACTGCTGCAGCGCGGCGGCCTGTCGGACCTGGACACCATCACCACCGAGTTCGCCGCCCTGTCCAATGGCCGCGCGGATCAGATCCACGCTTTCCTGACCAAGCTGGACACCTTCGTCGGCAACCTGAATGACCAGCGTGAGGACATCACCCGGGCGATCGACTCCACCAACCGGCTGATGAGCTACTTCGGTGCGCACCAGGACTCCATCGAAAGGGTCCTGACCGATTTCCCGCCGCTGTTCAAGTACTTCAACGCCCAGCAGGGGATCTTCATCAACGCGATCGAGGCGCTGGGCCAGATGGGCCAGTCGGTGAACGAGCAGATCATCCCGGCGCGGTCCGATCTGCACAACGTGCTCACGTCGTTCCAGTGCCCGGCGCGGGAGCTCCGCAAGGCGTCGCCGTATCTGCCGGAAGCGTTGAAGTTCATCATCACCGCGCCGTACCACGTCGACGGTGCCTTCAAGGCGGTGCGCGGCGACTTCATCAACACCTCGCTGGTGGTCGACCTCACCTACGCATCCATCGACAACGCGATTCTGACCGGAACCGGGTTCTCCGGGATGCTGCGGGCGCTGGAGCAGTCCTTCGGCCACGACCCGAAGAAGATGATGCCGGACGTTCGGTACACGCCGAACCCCGCCACCGCGCCCGGCGGTCCGTATGTGGAAAGGGCTGACCGGAATTGCTGAAACCACAGGTCAAGCGTCAGCTGGTCATCTTCACCGCCCTGACCGCGGCGGCGCTCATGGTGTTGGGGGTCTACTACCTGCGGCTGCCGACCCTGGCGGGCCTGGGCCAGTACAGCCTGAAGGCGGATCTGCCCGAGGCGGGCGGGCTGTACAAGACCGCGAACGTCACCTACCGCGGCACCATCATCGGCCGGGTCACCGGCGTCGAGCCGACCGAGTCCGGCGCGCAGGCGACCATGCAGATCTCCAGCAAATACAAGATCCCCGTCGACGCGAGCGCCAACGTGCACTCGGTCTCGGCGATCGGCGAGCAGTACCTGGACCTGGTGTCGAGCGGGGACCCCGGTCAGTACTTCAAGAAGGGCCAGACGATCACCGTGGGCACGGTGCCGTCGGCGATCGGGCCGGCGCTGGACACCGCCAACCGGGGTCTGGCGGCGTTGCCGGTCGGCAAGATCTCGTCCCTGCTCGACGAGACGGCGACGGCGGTCGGCGGATTGGGCCCGGCGCTGCAGCGACTGGTCGATTCCACAACGCAGATCGTCGGTGACTTCAAGACGAACCTCGACGACGTGAATCAGGTCGTGGAGAAGTCGGCCCCCATCATCGAGAGCCAGGTCAACTCCGGCGATGCCATCCACCAGTGGGCACGCAACCTGAATCTGCTCAGTGGGCAGGCGGCCAGCCGGGACGGCACGGTCAAGCACATCATCTCGGATCTGCCGCCGCTGATCGATCAGGTGCACACGGTGTTCAACGACACCAAGGACTCGCTGCCGCAGTTGATGGCGAACATGTCCATCCTGACCGAGATGGCCAAACGCTACAACCGCCACACCGAGCAGGTGCTGGTGTTCTTGCCGCAGGCCGGGTCGATCGGTCAGACAGTCAGCTCGGTCTATGAGGGACGGTTGAACATTGATGTGGCTCTGGGCGCTTTTCCGGGCCCGGTCTTCCCCGTGCCGATCCCGGGCCTGAGCCTGGGTTTTCCGGCGCCGTGTCTGACCGGTTACCTGCCGGCCTCGGAGTGGCGGGCGTTCGCCGACACCAGTCCGGCCGAACTGCCGGATGTGTCCTGCCGGATTCCGCAGGACACGCCGGCCAACAGCGTTCGCGGGGTGCGCAATATCCCGTGCGTGGATGTGCCGGGCAAACGGGCCGCCACGCCCAAGCAATGTCGCAGCGACGAGCCGTATGTTCCGCTGGGCACCAACCCCTGGTACGGCGACCCGAACCAGATCCGCACCTGTCCGGCCCTGGGGGCGCGCTGTGATCAACCGGTCGAACCAGGTCACGTGATCCCGGCGCCGTCGATCAACACCGGTCTCAACCCGCTACCGGCGGACATGGTGCCGGCCACGCCGCCGCCGGCCAACGATCCGCTCTCGCGGCCGGGGACCGGTAGCGTGCAGTGCAACGGGCAACAGCCCAACCCCTGCATCTACACCCCGGGCGGTGGACCCTCCGCGATCTACAATCCGCAGAGTGGCGAGGCGGTGGGGCCAGACGGCGTCGCATACTCCGTCGAGAACTCGATGAACATAGGAGACGACGGATGGAAGGGGATGCTGGCACCGTTCCGGTGAGCACCGAACCGGACGAGGACCAGCAGACCGCAGATACCGCGATCGAGGACGCCGCGGCAGCGGCTGACGACAACGACGCGGCCGAACTCGCGGCGAATGAGCCGGGTCAGGCTGAAGAGGCCGATGGGGCCGTCGTGACCCGGCTCGGCCGTCGTCAGTTGATCGGAATCTGCGTGTTGCTGTTGCTGGTGGCCGGCGGACTGGTGGCCGCCGGTGTTGCGGGTCTGCGCAGCCACACGGCGAGTCTGGCGATGGCGCGCGACAATGCCGAGGCCGTTGAGGCCGCCAAGACCTGCGTGCTGGCGACCCAGGCGCCGGACCCGGGTGATGTCTCGCTGTCCCAGCAGAAGATGCTCAACTGTTCGGCCGGGGAGTTCCGCACCCAGGCCGCGCTGTTCGCACAGATCCTTCCGCCCGCCTATCAGGCGGCGAAAGTCCATGTCGAGCTCACCGAGATGGGCGCCGCGGTGGAACGCAACAACCCGGACGGCACCATCGACGTTCTGGTGGCGTTCCGTATCAAGGTCGACAATGTCGAGGCCAAGGGCCGCGAGGCCGGCTACCGGCTGCGCGCCCAGATGATGCGCGAGGACGGCCAGTACCGGATCGCCAAGCTCGACCAGGTGGCCAAGTGACCGAAGCAGTGATCGACGTGCCGGGCGGCGCGCCCGCCTCGTGGCGCACGCGCGTGATCGCCCTGGGCATCGACCTGCTGCCGGGTGCCGTTACGGCGGCGACGACGGCGATGGCGGCGATGTGTCTGCCGTCCGGTGGATTCTGGTGGTGGCTGGCCATGATCCTGACCGGAGCGGTGATCCTGGCGACCGCGGTCAACCGGGTGCTGCTGCCGGTGGTCACCGGGTGGAGCCTGGGCCGTGCATTCACCGGGATCGAGGTGGTGCGGACCGGGTCGGGTGCTGCCGTCGGGCCGCTGCGGCTGTTGCTGCGCGATCTGGCGCACCTGCTCGACACCTTGCCGGTTCTCGCCGGCTGGTTCTGGGCGCTGCGTGACGGACGTGTCCGGACTTTCGCAGATCGGTTGGCGCGCACCGAGGTTCGCCCGGCTGCGCCGCGAGAAGCACCGCAGGACATCCGGAAGAAGACGCTGACTGTGTTCGCCGCTGCGGCCGTGCTGAGTGTGGCCGTCGCCGGCATCGCCTATGCGGTGGTATTCCAGCGTGACCACGCCGCAGATGTGGCCCGAACCCAGATCGCCCGACAGGGCCCGAAGATCGTGGCGGACATGCTGTCCTACGATCCGCAGACCCTGCAGGAGGACTTCGACCGCGCGCAGTCGCTGGCCACCGAGAAGTACCGCGAACAGCTGGTGCCCCAGCAGGATGCGATCCGCAACTCCCAGCCGGCACCGAACCTCTACCGGGTGACCGATGCCGCGGTGCTGGACGCCTCCTCGCACCGCGCCACCATGCTGATGTTCCTGCAGGGCCAGCGCGGTACGGCAGGCAAGGAGCGAATGATCAGCGCCACCGTGCGGGTGGTGTTCACCGAGGCGAAGGGAAGCTGGCGCGTCGACGACCTGTCCGTGGTCAGCAAACCGCTGCCCGCCGCGGAGGGCCAAGCCGAGGGGGACAAATGAGTCCGCGCCGCCGCGTCCAGGCAGACGATCAGCCGCTCTTCACCGCACCCGAGCCCGCGCCCAGCCGGCGGTTCTCGGTGATCGTGGGCAGCGCACTGCTGGTCGCCACCGCCGCGATGGCCGTCTGCGCCGCGACGCTGCTGACCCATGTGCAGCACCGGCGGGCTGCGCTGACCGATGTCGAGGCACTGGCCGCCGTCGAATCGTTCATGACGATGTTCTCCTCGCCGGATCCGTTCCACGCCAACGACTATCTGGACAACGTCATCAGCCATGCCACCGGGGATTTCGCCGAGCAGTGCCAGGAGAAGGCAAACCAGATCCTGGTCGCGGTGGCACGCAGCGAGCGGACCACCGGAACGGTGATCGCCGCCGGGGTCGAACGGTGGAACGACGACAACAGCGTCAGCATGCTGGTGGCCGTGGAGAACACCGGTAAGACGGCGGACGGTAAGCACGATGTCCGGGCTGCGACTCGCTGGCTCGCAACGGCGTTGAAGGAAGGGGACCAGTGGAAGATCAGCAATCTGAACCAGGTGCTGTGACCGACCCTGACGAATCTGTTGACGAGACAGACGTTGTCGAGGCCGAGGACGCCACCGAGGACACCGAGTCGGAAGCCACCGAGTCCGAACCCGAGCAGCAGGCGCCACCACGTGCGCCGCGCAAGCTCAGCCTCCGGTTGGCGGTCGGCGCGTGCGCCGCGGCGTTCATCGCGGCCGCTGCGTTCGCCGGGGCGGCTGCCAAGCCCTACCTGATCGACCGGGCGGTGGTCGCCACCAAGCTGGACATCGCGCGGACCGCGGCACGGGCCATCCACACGCTGTGGAACTACACGCCCGAGAACATGGACACCCTGCCGGACCGGGCATCGGTCTACCTCAGCGGCGACCTGGAGTCGCAGTACCGCAAGTTCATCGAGGCGATCGCCGACAGCAACAAACAGGCCCAGGTCACCGACACCACCGAGATCGTCGGCGCCGCGGTCGAAACGCTCGACGGCCCCGAGGCCACCGTGCTGATCTATACCAATACCGAGGCCCGCAGCGAGCTCACCAAGTCGGTCCCGCAGATCAAGTACCTGACCTATCGGCTGTTCATGAAGCGGGACCAGAACCGATGGGTGGTCACCCGGATGCCCACCATCACCTCACTGGATCTGACGCCGCGCCTGCCGGGCTGACCAACGTGGTCGTTACCTCGCCGATCTCGCACCGGCGGACCGTGTTGGCACTGCTGCTGTTGACCTTTGCGACCGGTTTGGTGGATGCGATCAGCGTCCTGCTGCTCGGCCGGGTGTTCGTGGCGAACATGACTGGTAACGCGATCTTCCTGGGCTTCGTCTTCGTCCCCGGTACCGGATTCGACCTGGCCGGCGCGGCGGTCGCGGTGTGCGGGTTCCTGGCCGGGGTGATCCTCGGCGGGCGACTGGTGCGTCGCTTCGGGCACCGGCCCCGGATGTGGGTCACCACGGCATTGGGCGTCGAGGTGGTGCTGTTGCTGGTGCTGGCGGGTCTAGCCGGAGCAGGGGTGCTGCGCTACGCCGACGCCACCAGGGGGATTCTGACCGCGGGGCTGGCGGTGGCGTTCGGCCTGCAGAATTCCACGGCACGCCAGTTCGGCGTCCAGGAGCTCTACACCACCGTGCTCACCTCGACGATCGTCGGGATCGGCGTGGACAGTCGGCTGGCCGGTGGCACCGGGCAGCGGGCGAAGCTGCGTTACAGCGTGGTCGCGACGATGATCGCCGGCGCCGTCGTCGGCGCCACCCTGACCCGGTACTTCGTGGCGCCGATCATCGCCGTGGCGGCCGCGCTGGTCACCGCAAGCCTGCTGCTGTTCCGTCACGGCTGAGAACCGCCGTACTCGGGGCGCAGGATGGAACTCAACGCGCTCAGTGGGATATGCGCCTGCACGTTGCCGCCGTCCATGTTCCACTGCATCTGGTTGTACTGGATCGGGCTGTCGTGGCCGACCGGGTAGTCGGGCATGTACAGAATCAGCTCATCAGGCGTCAGCGCCCAGGACCGGTAGCCGCCGGAGTAGACCTTGTCCGGGGTGAACCGCTCCGCCACGAACGGGTAGTCGCCGGGCCGGTGCTCCCAGAACGCCCGGTCGAGGGCCTCGGTGATGTAGGGCGCGCCGAGCTGCGGGATCATCGCATACGGGTCCGTGCCGGGCTTGGTGATGTCGGTCAGTTGCAACTGCCGCCCGGCGGCCATATCGAAGGTGAAGGTGCGGTAGGCGTTGTTGATGTACGGGCCGTCGGAGTGGTAGTCCTCGTGGAACACCGTGGTCAACGCGTTGCCGTGCTGGAAGATCTCGAAGTTCTCGTTGCCCCAGCTGTCGGCGACCATCGAGGCGCCCTTGATCCGCCAATTGGTGAACAGCTTCGAGAGGTAGTCCCGGATCGGCGGGCCGGCCACCGGGTGATCCACCAGGTCGCCCGGCACCGCCATCCGAATGTAGCGGGTGGCAAGGCGTTCCGATCGCACATCGGTGCTGCAGTACTGCCCGTCCCAGCCGCCGCCCAGCCCACCGCAGAACGACTGCGCCGAAGCGCCGGCCGCCGGTGCCGATGACAACGAACACGTCGCGACGAGTACGCCCACTACCAACCGGGTCGCCCACATAGCTTCCCTCCTAGGGCAATTCGACTTTGCTCGCCAGCCACCGGCCGTCGACCTTCTGCATGGTCATCTTCATCCGGCTTCGGTCCACTCGCGGGTCGGGGCGGGTGGTGTTGGTGACGGTCTGATCCACCATCAGCAGTACGACCACGGTATCGATGGACTCCGACTGCACTGCGGACTGGACGACCTTGCCCTGCGCTGACGCCTTGTTGTCAATCAGCAGTTGTCGCAACTGCACGCTGGCCTTGGTGTAGGTCTCCTTGAAGTTCCCGGTCGCGCCGTTGAGCACCGTGGCGAAGTCGTCGTCGACGCGGTTGGAGTCGATACTGGTCAGTGCCTCGGCATAGTCGACGGCGGCACGCTGGCCCGCAGCGGCAGCCGATGTGAGCCGATGTTGTTGCCACAGAGGCCATCCCAGCCCGGCGACCAAGCCGAACACCGCCAGGTAGGCGGCGGCCACCGCGACAGTGCGTCGCGGGATCCGGCGCCGCTGAGGCGGCACCGCCGCCGCCTCGGGCTCGGCGGCCGTGGCGTCGACGGTCTCTTCGATCGCCTCGGTCGCCTCGGCCGCGGTCTCGGCCGCGGGTTCGGTGGTCGGTTCGTCTGCGGTGCTCACCGGGGGTCTCCTTGTTCAGCGCGGGGGGTCGATCAGCAGCGGCGGGCCGCCGTAGTAGGTGGGAATCGTGTAGCGGCCCTTGGGGGTCGGGTCGGTGGTCGCCGCCAGGTCCGCTCCCGGCGGCGGGCCCGCCGTGTCGTCGCCCGGCGGGCGCGGCGCATTGGCGGCACCGCGCACCAGCACCGACTGGTCGGTGTCGCGGCAGTAGCCGTACAGGAACGGTTCGGGGAAGTCCGCCCCCGACGGCGGTCGCCGCGGCGTCCCGTAGTCGCAGGTGTACCGGGGGTAGATGTCGCCGATCGCCCACAACCCCTTCTCCCGGAACGTCGTTCCCAAGGCCTCCAACATCGAGCCGCGGTAATTGGGGAACAGCGCGTTCAACGCCGGCGTGCGGATGTAGAAGAGCTGGGCGACGGTGGCCAGGTTGCCCAGCAGGCCGACCATGGTGTCGGAGTTGTCGTCGAACAGGCCGTCGACCGCCGACAGCATCCCGGGTGCCTGGTCGACCAGTTGCCGGTAGCCGCCGATCATCGGATTTATGCCGCGCAGCACCTTGTCCAGGTTGGCCGACGTGGCGGCCACACCGTTGTTGACGTCGCTGAGCATGGTCAGCACCACCCGGCTCGACTTGAGCAGCGTAACCGTCTGCGGCAGAACCGAATCCAGGGTGGACAGCAGGAACGCGCCGCCGTCGACGATGTCGGTGAGCTTGCGCGGGCCGTCGTCGGACAGGCTGAGCTCGGCCTTGATGATCTCCAGCTTGCGCGGGTCGGTCTGGGCCAGCATGCCGTCGGCGTCGGCGAGCAACTGCGACAACGGAATCGGGGTGCTCGCCTGGTCCTGTGAAACAACACTGCCGCCGGACAGATACGGGCCGCTGCCCGACGACGGCTCGAAGTCGATGTATTGCTCACCGGCCGCCGACAGGCCGGACACCCGTACCTTGCTGGCGGCCGGGATGTGCACGGTCGAGTCGATGTTGGCGACGGCTTGCACGCCGGAGCCGGTGATCTGCAGCGACTCGATGCGGCCCACCGGGACGCCGCGCACCGAGACGTCCTGATTGGCCAGCAGGCCGCCGGAGTCGGGCAGGGCGATGGTGATCTGATAGGTGGACCGCGCCGGGTTCACCCGCAGCGCCCCCACCAACAGGTACGCCGTCGACAGCACCAGGGTCAGTGTCAGGGCGATCCCCGACAGCAGGTTCTTACGCCGGTAGCCGGCCCGCACCAGCGCGACGATTCCCCGACTGAGCGACTCGATCACGGTGTCGGCCCCGGTGCGTGTGGGGCAGCCTCCCGGGCGGCCTGTTCGGCGGCGTCCTGCTCGCCGGGATTCGGCGGTATCGGCGGCCCGATCGCCGTCCATGGGTTCTGCCCCATGTCGGAGTCCGGGCCGCGGCCCACCACCCGTTCCTGCAGCCGCCACAGCGCGTACTTGATCGAGCCCGCCAGCTTCGCCCAGTCGTAGCGTTTCGGGCCGTGGAACGTCGGGTCGCCCTTGAACCCGGCGTCGGGCATCGATCCCCAGACCAGCCGGTCGAGGCTGACGTGCACCGACACCCCGGCTCCCGGCATCGACTTGATCAGCGGTGCCATCAGCTTGTTCAGGGCGTACAGGCTGGTGTCGGGGTCGGTCGCGACGTCGTTCCAGGATGCGGCGATGGTGTTGGCGTCCTTGATGAAACTGTGCCCGGAGTCGTCGGTTCCGGCGATCGACGGGAACCGGGCCAGCTGCCGGCTGGTCGCGCCGACCTCCTCGACCAGGTCGGCGAGCCGGCTGGTGTTGTCCACCAGGGTCTCGGTCGCCGGCCCGGCGGCGGTCAGCACGTCGGTCAGCGCCGCGCTGCGGGAGTCGAGCCGATCCGCCAGATCACTGGTCTGGCGCAGTGCGGACTCGATCTCCCCGGAGCGGGCGTTGAGCTTGGTCAGCAGTTCGGTGGACTGGTTGATCAGCTTTCCGAACGCCTGGCCCTGGTCGCCGGTGGCCTTGCCCGCGCCGTTGACGATGTTGGTGAAGTTCTGCACCGCGCCGCCGTTGACCAGCAGCGCCGCCGAACTCAGCACCGATTCCACGGTGGCGGCCGACGCGGTGGAGTCCAGCCCGATGGTGTCACCGCCCTTGAGCATCGGGGCCGACGGGTCGACGTGGGCGGGCGGTTTGATCGCGACGAACACGTCGCCGAGCGGGGTCGCCGAACGCAGTTCTGCGGTGCTGCCCACCGGAATCCGGGCGCCGTCCATGATCCGCAGCGTGGTGACCGCGGTGTAGTTGCGCGCCACCATGGATTCCATCTGCCCGATGTCGGCACCGGAGAGCTTGACCTTGGCGTGGCCGGGCAGGTTCAGCGCGTTGGCGAACACCGCGGTCAACAGGTAGCCGCCACTGCCGATTCCGGGCGCCGGAAGAGGCAGGCTGCCCAGCCCACTGGTGCCGCAACCGGCCACGGAGCAGCCGATCACCACGCCTGACAGCGCCACCAGCAAGCGGCGGGGAACTCGAAGGCCGGCCATGGCTACTGTCCCATCATCGACAGGCCGTCGAGCACGTAGGTCAGGCCGAAGTCCGGACCGTAGTCCGCCAGAGTGCCGGTGCCGCAGCCTAATTGCCGTAGATGCATCATGTTGCACATCTCCTTGGTGCCCTGGCTGTCGATCAGGATCTTGTCGACCAGGGCGTGAACGCGCACCGTACCGTTGTTGGAGTCGATCGCGTTGTAGACGTTATCCAGGGTCATCGGCAGCAGGTCGATGAGTTCGGCCAGGTCGCGCTGCTTCTCGACCAGGGTGGTCGCCGCCCGGTCGCCGTTGAGCACGCTCTGCTTGAGGTTGTCCCGGTTGGCCTGCAGCAGTGCGGTCGCCTGGGTGACGATCTCGTTGAACTTGTGCCCGGTGCTTCCGGTGCCCAGGTCCTCGTCGGCCAGCATCTGGCTGAGCCGGCGTGTGGTGGAACCGAATTGGCGCAACTTGGCGTCATTGCGGGCGGCCGCGTCCATCAGCGAGCTGAGGTTGGTGATGATCGAGGTCAGCTGGTTGGCGGTCGTCTCGCCGCGTTCGGAGCTCAGCTGCAGCGCCCGGGACAGCTCGCCGAGCGCGGACTTGATCTTTTCACCGTTGCCGTCGGCGATGCCGGCGCCGGCGTTGATCACATCGGCCACCGGGCCGTTGCCCTTGCCGTCGCCGCCGAGCGACTTCGACACCTTGTCGAGCATGTCCAGGACCCGGTCGAAGGCGACCGGGGTGCGGGTTCGGTTGAGTCCGATGGTGGTGTGGTCGGCCAGTAGCGGCCCGCCGGTATAGGCCGGGGTCAGTTCGATCTGGCGCGCGGTGAGGATCGAGGTGTTGATGGTGACCGCCTGCACGTCGGCGGGGATCTTCACGCCGCGGTCGACGGTGAACTCTGCCTCGACGTACTCGCCCTTCGGAGTGATCTTGCGGATCTTGCCCACCGGCATGCCGAGCACCGCGACCACATTATCCTCGTAAAGTCCTGCAGCACTGTCGAATTGGGCGGTGACCGTGATGGCCCGCCCGAACGGGTTCAGGTAGTAGCCGGCCACTGCGACGGCGACCACCGCCGCGGCGAGCAGCGCGGTCACCAGCGCCGCCGTCCGGCGCCGGCCCGGCTGCGCCGGCGCGCTCACTTGCAGTCCTTGAAGTACTCGATCATGTTGAACTGCTTGGCGCGCCCGCTGATCGCACACATCCACGAGTCGACCGCGATCCCGTTGCCGACATAGAACTCGACCGCCGGGCTGTACCCGGTGGCGTTGGTCAGTCCGCGCAGCGGCGGCGGCGCGGACTGGATCAGGCTGCGCAGCATGTCGTCGTGCTGGCCGACCATGTCGGTCAGTGCTCGCAGGTTGGCCAGCATGTCGTCGAGCATCGAGCGGTCCTTGATCACCACGTTGTTCAGGTTGCCCACCAGGTTGGTCAGCGCCGCCAGCATGGCGTGAAAGGTGTTCTGCCGGGCCACCAGTTCACCGATGAAGTCCTGGCCCTGATCGACCAGGTTGCCCAGCTGGGTCTGCTGATTGCGCAGTGTGGTGGCCACCCGTTGGGTGTTGGCCAGCAGCGTCCCGAGCTGGTCGCGCCGGTCGGCGGTGATCTTGGCCAGCGTGTGCAGGTTGGTCATGGCCTGCGGGATGATCGGCGGCAGCCCGCTGAGCTGCTGGCCGAGCACCGCCAGGGACTTCCCGAACTGGTCGGAGTCGACCTGGTCGAACGTGGTGGTGGCGTCCTCCAGCAACGACTGGAGGTCATAGGGAACCTGGGTGTGCGACAACGTGATTCGCTTGCCGGGAATCGAGCCCGGGCCGTCGGGCTCGAGCTTCAAGTAGCGCGAGCCCAGGATCGTCATCACCTGGATGGTGGCCCGGGTGTCCTTGCCCATGCCGATGTCGCTGCGCACCGACAGGCCGGCTTCGACGCGGTCGCCGGCCAGCCGCATCTTGGTCACCCGGCCCACCTCGATGCCGGCGATCACGATCGGATTGCCGGGAGCCAGCGCGGCGGCCTGGGCGAACTCCGCGGTGTAGCGGGTGTAGCCGAAACCGGCCAGCTTCACCAGCAGCGCCGCAGCGACCACGACCCCGACCACCGCCAGGGCCACGAACCCGATCCAGGTGGTGTTGTAGGACTCCAGCGGCCGGTGACGCCACCGGCCCAAAAACTTCGGCGCGCTAGCCATTGACGGTGTTCCTGCATCGCGGGGTGTGCCAGGCCTGGTTGGCCATGGTTATCGGGCGGGCGTTCCCGGGCGTGGCGGCATTGACGATGATCGTGGTGATGTCGTTGAGGCCGGGGAAGAATCCCGTCACGTTCAGGTCGCAGACGTAGGCGGCGCCGTAGGCGCCCTCACCGAACGGCCGGGCCAGGCCCTTGAGCAGCAGTGGCAGGTTGGCGCCGGTGAACGCCAACTGCGGCTCGATCCCGGCCATGTGCTTGCTGAAGCCGGGCTCCCGGTTGATCATCTCCTCCAGCGACGGGACGACCTCGTCGGCGATCGTCGACAGCCGCCGGGTCACCTGGGCCAGCGAGCCCACCGAGGACTGCAGGGCGGGGCGCCGCGAATCGAGGTCGGCGACCGCGAGCCGAGCCTGGGTCAGGGCGTGGTCGAGCTGATCGTTCTGCCCGGCGACGGTGCCGGTGAGCCGGTTCAGGCTGGTGATCAGGTCACCGAGCATCTCGTCGCGTCCGGCCAGCGTGGCCGTCAGCGTCGAGGACTGGGCCACCAGGTCGGTGATCGAGGCCTGGTCGCCCTGCAGTGACTGCAGCACACCGCGGGTCAGGTCGTCGGCCTGTTTGGGGTTCAGCAGCGACATCAGCGGTTTGAAGCCGTTGAGCAGCAGCCCGACGTCGAACGACGGCTCGGTGTGCTCGACGCTCAGCACGCTGCCCTTGGGCAGCAATCGTTCCTGCTCGGGGCCCCCCTGCCCTGCGCCCAGTGACAGCCCGAGGTACCGCTGCCCGATGATGTTCTGATACGTCACCGAGGCGACGGTGTTGGTGAACAGCTTCTGGTCGCTCTGGACGATGAACGAGACCTTGGCGAGCTTGCCGTCGAGTGCGACCTTCTCGACCCGGCCCACCCGGACCCCGGCCATCCGAACGTCGTCGCCCTCGCGCAGCCCGTACGCATCGGTGAACACCGCCGCATACGGCGTCGTCGCGCCGGCCACATCCCGGCGCAGCGTGGCGTAGACCAGCCAGGTCAGCACCATCGAGATGACCATGAAAAGGGACAGGCCGATCAGCGGGCCGCGGAATCTCACTTGTGGCCCCCCTTTCCGGCGGCGGCGAAGGACACCGCGGTGCCGCGCGCCACCGGGCCCAGCAGCAGTTGGGTGGCCACCGACGCCGGTTCACGCTGCCCGGTGATCAGGCCGAGCTGGTTGCGTTCGGTCTGGCTGCCGACCGGTCCGACGTTGCCGCCGTAGGACGCCGGTGCCGCGGGGCCCGCGGGTGCCACCGGGGCGGCCGGCTGCCACTCCGGGGCGTGCGGCTGCGACGGGATGGGCGGCTCGGGCGGTGGCGGCGGGCCGAGGTCCAGCGGGTCGGCGGTGCTGGGGATCTGCGGGGCCGGGCCGGTCCACCACGGCAGCGGCGGGTTGGTGTCCTCGAGGCTGGGGTTGGGTCGCAACAGCGGCGGCCCGACCGCACGCAGGTTCCCGTCGGGCCCGATCTCGGTGCCCGCCGGCGGTTCCAGCCCGGCCGGGAACTTGTAGTTCTGCGGCAGCATGTTCTCGGGCAGCTCGGAGCGCACCTCGATCATCGGCGCGGTGAAGCAGCTCGGTCCCTTCAGCTCGCCGTAGCGCGGGCAGTCCGCCCGGGTGTAGGTGTGCTGCGGGGTGAACGAGATGCTGGTCCGCATGTTGTTGGAGATCAGGTCGGGGTTGTAGACCTCTTCGAAGAACTTGTCCGACAACCGGTTGACCCGGGTGAAGATCGGTACGAACTTGTCGGCGTTGTTGGCGAGCACCCCCAGTACCGGGGTGAGGTCGTGAGTGATCGCGATGAGCTGGTCGATGTGGTTGTCGAAAGCCTGGCGGGCTACGCCAACGGTGTGCTGACCCCCGCCGACCAGTGACTTCAGCTCGGCGCGCTTCTGGGCGAAGGCGCGCATCGGTTCGACGGCCTGGTGCAGCGCGTCGACAAGATCCGGCGCGGTGGCCTGCAGGCCACCGGTGGCGTCGAGCAGTGCCGAGACCGTCGACGGCCCGGGTTCGGTGGCGACGATCCCGTTGAGCTGGTCGAGGATCTTGGACATGTGCGCGCCGGTCTGGAGCAGCTTGACCCGGCGGTTGTCGGTGGCCGCGCCGACGGCCGCCAGCAGGCCCAGGCTGTGGTCTTCACGGCTGCGGCCGGTCGCGGCGAGGATGTCGCGCAGCTTGGACACGGTGGTCTGGAAGATCACCGTGGACAGATCGCCGTTCTCGGCGATGTGACTGCCGGTGCGGATCGTGGTCCCGGTAGCGCCCCCGGAGTCGACGAGCTGAATCGAGGACACAGCGAAGACGTTCGAGGGCACCACCCGGGCGGTCACCGAGCCGGGGATGTCCTTGGCGTACTCCGGCTTGAGATTGATGTGCACGTAGTTGGGCTTGCCGTAGGCCGCCGGGATCACGTCGGTGACGCTGCCGACCAGCAGGCCGTGGTACTTGACGTCGGACTGGGCGGGCAGCCCGTCGCCGACGTTGATCAGGTCGGCCACCACCCGGACGTAGGAGTTGAGCGCGCCGGTGGACTTGGCGAGCAGGCCCGCGGTGGCGATCGCGATCACCGTCAGCACCGCGATACCCGCACCGAGCAGTTGGCGTTCGGTGGGGCCGCGGCCGTCGAGATCCAGTGAATTGGGCACGTCAGCCACCGAACCTGGCGCCGGCGTCGATGCTCCACAGCGCCATGGTCAGCAGCATGTTGACCATGATCACGATGGTGATGGAGGCCCGCATGGCGCGCCCGGCGGCCACCCCGACACCCTCCGGGCCGCCGGCGGCATAGAAGCCGTAGTAACACTGCACGGTGGAGGCCAGCCAGACGAACACCACGCACTTGATCACCGAGTAGACGATGTCGGTGCCGGACAGCATCATCGTGAAGTAGTGCTGGTAGGGCCCGATGGAGCCGCCGCTGATCACACCGGTGACCACCTGACAGGTCAGGTAGGTGATGGCCAGGCAGGCCACATACAGCGGGATCACCGCGATGGTCGCGGCCAGCAGCCGGGTGGTGACCAGATACGGAATCGGCTTGATCGCAATGGATTCCAGGGCGTCGATCTCCTCGGCGATGCGCATGGCGCCCAACTGCGCGGTGAACCGGCAGCCGGCCTGCATGGCGAACGCCAACGACGCCATGATCGGCGCCAGCTCGCGGGTGTTGACCAGTGAGGAGATGATGCCGGTGGCCGGGCCGAGCCCGAGCAGGTTCAGGAAGTTATAGCCCTCGATGGCCACCAGCGCGCCCGCGGTGAACCCGAGCACCACGGCCACCCCGGCGGTGCCCCCGCCGACCACGATCGAGCCGTTGCCCCAGGCGATGTCGGACAGCAGCCGCAGGAACTCCTTGCGGTAATGCCGCAGCACGGTCGGGAGTCCGGCGGCGGCGCGGCCGAAGAACACCAGCATGTGCCCGAGCCGGACGGTGGGTTCGGAGATCAGCCGGTAGGCGCGCAGCAGCGGGCGCACGATGAGCGGGACGTAGGGGGAGGCCGTCATGTCCTACAGGCCCGTCCGCGGGTACAGCACGTTGTAGAGCTCGCTGATGCCGACGTTGACGATCATCAGGACCAGGATCGACTCGACCACCGAGGCGTTCACCGAGTTGGCCACCCCGGCCGGCCCGCCGCGGGTGGACAGGCCCTTCTGGCAGGAGACCACCGCCACGATCGCGCCGTAGATCACGGCCTTGATCAACGCCACGATCATGTCGCCGGTGGTGGCGAAGGAGGAGAAGGTCGCCACGAAGCTGCCCGGCGCACCCTTCTGGAAGTAGACGTTGAACAGATAGCTGGCCAGGAATCCGACGAAGCAGGTGATACCGGTCAGGGCGACACCGATCATGATGGCCGCACCGAAGCGCGGGACCACCAGTCGCCGGATCACCGAAACGCCCATCACCTCCATGGCGTCGGTCTCCTCGCGCATGGTGCGCGAGCCCAGGTCGGCGGTGATCGCCGAACCGACCGCGGCGGCCATCAGCATGGCCGCCACCAGCGAGGCGGCCTGGCGGATGACGGCCAGGCCGGCCGCCGCACCGGCCAGCGAGGTGGCGCCCACCTGATTGGCCAGCAGCGCGAACTGGATAGACAGCGTCACCCCGATGGGCAGCAGCGCCACCAGGATGGTCGGCAGCACCGCGGTGTTGGCCATGAACGCGCTCTGCCGAACGAACTCACCCCACTGGAACCGGCCGCCGAACAGGTCGGCGAAGAAGTACTGCACGGTGCGCACCGCCAGCACGCACTGCTCGCCGACGGTGGTCAGCGACGCCAGCGGGTGGCGTTTGGTATAGCCGGTGGTCCAGTCCTCGATGGCGGCCAGGCCGTCGAGGCCGGGGGAGTCCAGCTCATCGTGGGTGGTCATCGGTCACCGACCCTCGGCCTGACCAGGGCCGGCGTAGCCGAGCGCGTCGCGGGCCGAGGATCCATGGCGGACATGCTAGCCAGCGTTCTTACTGCGGGGTAAGAAACAACGATTCCCGGGCCCCCTCCATCCGGCCAATGATGTCGGACACGATGCCGTGCCACAGTGCTTCCGGCAACATGACTGGGGTTATGGCGGGTTACCGTTCAGTAGAACTGAATTCGTGGATTTCGGCGCTGTGAATCGTCGCCGATGGCGATACTCGACCCGTGCGTCAATGGTGGGCGGTTGCCCGTGGTGTGGTCGTCGGGATGGCGGCCGCCGCCGCGCTGGTGCCGGCCTCGGCTGACCCGGGTTTCACCCCGGGGCCCACCGACTGGTCGCCGCACATGGATTTCTGGCCGTACAACACCTTCACCTACCAGGTCACCCCCGAGATGATCGGCGGCATGTCGGACTCCTGCCAATGGTTCGACGCGCGATTCGATCCGCTGATGGGCCAGATCAACGACTTCAACCGCAACCTCGCTGACCGTCATGACGTCTACGCCGGCGTGCAGTCGCAGGCCGATGGGGTGGTCGCCGGCATCGACCGGGCGACCGGGTTCCTGGCACCGCGCCTGCAGCCGCTGACCATCCGCAACACTCCGGATAACTACGGCCCGTATTCGCCGATCTACGGCGGCGAACAGTTGACCGGCGTGCTGTTTCAGCTGTCCCGGATCGCCGACAGTATCCGGAACAAACAGCCGGCGGGATTCACCCGTCCCCACATCGATTCGGCCGCCGGCTGGGGTGCCGCACTGCGGAACTCCGGGGCCTGCACCTGAGCGCGGGCCGCCACGGCGTGAGGTAGGTTCTCTCAGATGTCGGAGGAGACGGATTCGGTCGGCGAGGACACCGTCGCGGCCGTCGAGCCCGAATCCGAGCCCGTCGCCGAGGAATCCATCGAGGTATCCACCGATGAAGCTCGTCCGGCCCGATCCCGCCGGCTACCTCGGCGGTGGATCGCCGCGGCGGTGCTGGCACTGGGCCTGATCGGGGCCGGTTATGAGGGCTGGCTGCTGTACGACCACCATCAGCGGACGGTGGCGGCCGCGCAGGCGCTCGACGCCGCCGAGCGGTATACGCTGAGGCTGACCGGGGTGGACCCGGCCTCCATCGACAAGAACTTCGCCGAGGTGATCGACGGCGCCACCGGCGAATTCAAGGACATGTACTCGGCGTCGGCCGAGCAACTGCGCCAGCTGCTGATCGAGAACAAGGCGACCGCGCACGGCACCGTCATCGACTCGGCGGTGAAGTCCGCGACCAAGAACAAGGTCGAGGTGCTGCTGTTCGTCGACCAGTCGGTGAGCAACAAGGCGTCGCCGCAGGCCAAGATCGACCGCAGCCGCATCGTCATGACCATGGAGAAGGTGAACGGCCGCTGGCTGGCCGCCAAGGTCGACATGCCCTGAACGAGGTCAACTCTTAGTTGAACGCCAACCAGCTGGGCAGGGCGCGCTCGTGGGCGTCGCACAGCACCTGGGCGTGGTCGCAGGATCCGCGCGGCGTACCGGCACCGGTCCACATGCCGCCGGCGTCACGGCGCAGCACGACCGCGGACGACGTGCCGCCGTCGAGCAGGACGGCGTGGTCGCTGCCCAGACCTCGGAACAGGTCCTGCATGTTGTCGGGTGTGTAGCTGCCGCCCTGAAAGATGTACATCTCGTCTTTGGCCCGCGAATAGCCCAACGCCGTGCGTGCCGCGCTCGGCCCGCCGTCGTTGAGCTGCCCGGTGACCCCCGGGGCCAGCAAGCCCAGCCCGCTCACCGCGACGAACCGCTCCCCGCGTTCCACCAGTCCGGTGATCGTCGGTCCGGCCGCGTCGTAGTCTCCGCCGTCGCGGCCGCCGCGCGGCCACAACACATACGGTGCACCTCGCGTCGGCAGGATCATCGTGGTCAGCGTCGACCAATGCTCGTTGCCGCCGGACAGTCCCTGCTTGCCGGCGTAGGGGATGGTGCCGGTGACCGCAATGTTGGCCCGGCCGTTGCCGCGGGTGTTGTCGACATAGGTACCCAGCGGGGAACTGCAATTGGTGGTCCGCCAGGATCCGCCCCGCTGGCCGCGGATGTCGAAGAAGTTGGCGTTGATCGCCACCGTCGGCCGGCCCAGTATCTGCCAGGCCTGCAGCGGCGCATACACCTCGGACGCCTGAATCAGCCCGTCTCCGGTCCGGGCCCGCGGATCGCGTTCGCAGCGGCTCTGAGAACCACTGTGACTGTCGACCAGTAGGTGCGGCTCGATGCGCTGCGAGGCCGCCTTGAGGACCACCAGGTGCCCACCGCTGGACATCTCATACCAGTCGCCGGCGGCATTGAGCATCGGTGTCGGATGCCCGCCGCCGAAGTTGTACACCAGGTAGGAGCCCGGGGTGCGGGCGATCGCGGCGGCCAACTGGTCTTGGGCGGCACCCCGCGCGGTCGGTTGGCCGGGGCCGAACGCCAGGGTTGCGCAGAGCAGCACAGCGCTGCAGCAGGCCGCCGTGCGGCGCGCGAAAGCCACTGGAGTCCACATTGATCGTCCCTTCGGGCTCCGGACTGGGAGACAGCAACCTCCAACGTTAATCACAGAAACCTCAGAGGCAACGGGCGTGATCGGACTGTGCCGGATCGGTGGCGGATCGGTGATCAGCCGCGCAGGCCGGTGTCCATCGCCCAGACCAGCACCTCGGCCGGCTGCGATGCGGTGATCCGGTGACCGCCGCCGCCGGTGAAGCGCACGGCGTCGCCGGTGGCCAGCGCGCCGGAGCCCTCCAACTCGACTTGACCGGCAGCGACGAACAGGTGCGCAAACGGTGCGTCGGGCAACTCGACGCTGCCGCCGGGCTGCAGCCTGGCGACATAGAGGGTGGCGCCGGCGTTGCCGATGCTGATCGCGGCGCCGGGATCGTTGCCGGAGGCGACGGGAACCAGGGTGCCGCCGGTCAGTGCCGCGCCGATCTCCTGCTGCTGATAGCCCGGGGTGCGGCCCGGTGCGTCCGGCATGATCCACATCTGGATGAAATGCACCGGCTCGCTGAGGGATTCGTTGCACTCGGAATGCAGGATGCCGGTGCCGGCCGACATCCGCTGTGCCAGCCCGGGATGAATCACCCCGGTGTTGCCGATCGAATCGGCATGGCTCAGCGCGCCCGAGAGAACCCAGGTGACGATCTCGGCGTCGCGGTGGGGGTGGGTATCAAACCCGGCAGCCGGTGCCACGACGTCGTCGTTGTTGACCAGCAGCAGCCCGTGGTGGGTGTTGTCCGGGTCGTAGTAGTCGTTGAACGAGAACGAATGTCGTGACTCGAGCCAGGGCGCCCGGGTGATCGCCCGGTCGGTGGCCCGGCGTACGTCGAGCAGGCCCGTCATAGCCTCCCAGGCTAGCCCTCTACCAGTCCGACTCGTCGTAGGTGATGACGCCGCGGATGTTCTTGCCGTCGATCATGTCCTGGTAGCCGGTGTTGATGTCCTCGAGCTTGTAAGTCGTGGTGATCATCTCGTCGACCTTGAGCAGCCCGGACTTGTACAGGCCCACCAGTCGCGGTGTCTCGATGTGCGAGCTACCGCCGCCGAAGATGTTGCCCTTCAATGTCTTCTGCAACATGGTGAACAGGAACAGGTTCAGCTTCACGTCGGCGTCGACCATCGAGCCCATACCGGTGACCACGCAGGTGCCGGTCTTGGCGGTCAGTGTCAGCGCCTCTTCGATGTACTCGCCCTTCATGTCGCCGACGGCGATGATCACCTTGTCGGCCATCAGGCCCCAGGTCTCCTCCATGACCGGCATGAGCGCTTCGGCCATGGACGGGTAGACGTGCGTGGCGCCGAACTTGACGGCCTGATCGCGCTTGAAGGCCACCGGGTCGATCGCGATGACGCGCCGCGCCCCGGAGAGCACCGCGCCCTGCAGGGCGCTCATGCCGATGCCGCCGACGCCGACGATGATCACCGTCTCGCCGGGCTTGACCTCGGCGACGTTGGTGGCCGAACCGAAGCCGGTCGGCACCGCGCAGCCCATGATCGCCGCAGTCTGCAGCGGCACGTCCTTGTCGATCTTGACCACCGAGTCCTGGTGCACGGTCACGTACGGCGCGAACGTGCCGAGCAGGTTCATCGCGGAGACCTCGTGGGATCCGGCGTGGATCCGGTTGGTGCCGTCGGCGATGGCCTTGCCGCCCAGCAGCACCGCGCCGCGGTCACACAGCGAGCGGAAGCCCTTCATACACGGCGGACAGTTGCCGCAGGCCGGGATGAAGGCCATGACGACATGGTCGCCCTCTTGAAGGCCGGTCACATTCTTGCCGACCTTGGTGATGACCCCGGCGCCCTCGTGGCCGCCCAGTGCCGGCAGGCCCATCGGGGTGGCCCCGGTGGTCAGGTGGTAGTCCGAGTGGCACATGCCCGCGGCATGCATCTGCACCTGGACTTCGCCGTCGACCGGATCGCCCAGCTCGATCTCGTCGACCCGCCACGGCTGGTTCAGCTCCCACAACAATGCGCCCTTGGTCTTCATGACCGGCCATCATAGAACACGTTCCAGAAAGCGTCTCGATCGGTACGTTGAGCAGCGAAAACAAGGCCCTAGCCGGTCTTGTGGGGAATGCCCACCGACAGGCCCCCGTCGATGACCAGGTCGGACCCGGTCATATACGAGGACTCGTCGGAGGCCAGGAAGACCACCGCGGTGGAGACCTCGGCGGACTTGGCGCCGCGGCCCAGCGGAATCTGCAGGGAGTCGTCGGGGATGGCGATCGTCATCCGGGTGCGGATCAAGCCGGGCAGCACGCTGTTGACCCGGATGTTGTGCGGCGCCAGTTCCACGGCGGCGGTCTTGGCCAGGCCGCGCACCCCCCACTTCGACGCGACGTAGCCGTACAGGCCGGCGGTTCCGCGCATGCCCTCCACCGACGAGATGTTGATGATGGAGCCCCCGCCGGCGGCCTTCATCGGTGCCACGGCGGCGTGCATGCCCAGCATGGTGCCGGTGAGGTTGACGTCGAGGACCTGTTGCCAGCCCGCGAGGTCGAAGTTCTCCAGGGCGTTGTACTTGGCGATCCCGGCGTTGTTCACCAGCACGTTGAGCGCGCCGAACGCCTCGGTCGCGACGGTGACGGCGTCCTGCCACTGCTCGGGCCGGGTCACGTCGAGCCGGACGAACCGTGCGGTGTCGGTGCCCAGTTCGTCGGCCAGTTTGGTGCCCTCCTCATCGAGGATGTCGCCGATCACCACCTTGGCGCCTTCAGCGGCCAGCGCCCGCACATGGGCGGCGCCCATGCCCCTCGCACCGCCGCTGATCAGCGCAACCTTGCCTTCGACTCGTCCCATGGCTGGCGACGCTACCTGGGTGGCGTCACCGCCCGTTACGCTGCCCTGATGGCCACCACCCGCACCGAGCGAACCTTCGACGGTGAGCGCGGGGTACGCATCGTCTACGACACCTGGACGCCCCAGGCGCCGGCGCGTGCCGTGGTGGTGCTCTCGCACGGTTTCGGTGAGCACGCCCGCCGCTACGACCACGTCGCGGCGCGTTTCGGTGAGGCCGGCCTGGTGACCTACGCGCTGGATCACCGCGGCCACGGGCGCTCTGGCGGCAAGCGGGTGCTGTGCAGGGATATGGCGGACTACACCGGCGACTTCCACACCCTCGCCGGAATCGCCGCCCGCGAGCATCCGGGTCTGCCGCGGGTGGTGCTCGGGCACAGCATGGGCGGGGCGATCGTGTTCAGCTACGGCGTCGACCGCCCCGACGACTACCAGCTGATGGTGCTGTCGGGACCGGCGGTGGACATGACCGACACGGTGTCGCCGTTGCTGGCGTTCGTGGCCAAGGCGCTCGGCGCCGTGCTCCCCGGCCTGCCGGCGCAAAAGCTCGACAGCAACCTGGTGTCCCGCGATCCCGCGGTGGTGGCCGCCTACAACGCCGACCCGCTGGTGCACCACGGGATGGTGCCCGCCGGGGTGGGCCGGGCGCTGATCAAGGTCGCCGAGACCATGCCGGCCCGGGCGGCGGCGCTGACCGCGCCGCTGCTGGTGATCCACGGCGCCGACGACGGGCTGGTACCCGCCTCGGGCAGCCAACACCTGGTGGGCTGCGTCGGTTCCGATGACGTGCGGCTGACTGTGTACCCGGGGCTTTTCCACGAGGTGTTCAACGAGCCCGAGCGTGCGCAGGTGCTCGACGACGTGGTGGGCTGGATCGACGCGCGCCTGTGAATCGGTGTCGGCGCGCTGTCTGCGGGTGTGGTTAGCGTTGCCGTCATGAGCACCGACGACAAGATGCTGGCACGGATCGCCGCGCTGTTGCGCCAGGCCGAGGGCACCGACAACACGCATGAGGCCGACGCGTTCATGGCGGCCGCGCAGCGGCTGGCCACCGCGACCTCCATCGACCTGGCGGTGGCCCGGGCGCACTCCGCGACCCGGACGGCCGCGACCGCCCCGGTACAGCGCACCATCACCATAGGAGCGACCGGCGCCCGGGGGTTGCGCACCTACGTGCAGCTGTTCGTGGGGATCGCCGCGGCCAACGACGTGCGCTGCGACGTGGCGTCGAACTCCACCTTCGTCTACGCCTACGGCTTCGCCGAGGACATCGACGCAACCCACGCCCTCTATGCCGGCCTGGTGGTGCAGATGGTCCGGGCCTCGGACGCCTACATCGCGACCGGAGCACACCGGCCCACTCCGACCATCACCGCCCGGTTGAACTTTCACCTGGCGTTCGGTGCCCGGGTCGGTCAGCGGTTGGCCGAGGCGCGTGATGAGACCCGCAAGAGCGCCGAGGCGGACCGCAGCCGGCCGGTGGGGACTGCCATTGCGTTGCGCAACAAGGAGATCGAATTGCGCGACTACTATCGCGGCGCGTCGAAGGCGCGCGGTACCTGGCGGGCGAACCGGGCCTCGGCGGGATATTCGTCGGCGGCGCGGCAGGCCGGGGACCGGGCCGGCCGGCGGGCCCGGCTCGGTGACGCCACCGAGCTGTCGGGGGCGCGGTCCGCGCTGGAACGTTGAGCACCGGAACGTTGAGCGAAGGCGACGCCGGGCGTGATGTCCAGCGCGCCAAGGTCTACGCCGCCGAGGCTTTCGTACGGACCCTGTTCGACCGCGCCGCCGAACGGGGGTCGGCTGACATCGATTTCTTCGGCACCCGGTTGACGCTGCCGCCGGAGGCCCGATTCGCGTCGGTGGCCGCGGTGGGGCGCTACGTCGACGACGTGCTGGCGCTGGGTCCGGTGCGCGACCGGTGGCCGGACGCGACGGCGCTGATGGTCCGTGCGCGCCGGGGTGCGACGGCCGCGCACTACGAAAAGGTCGGCGAGGCAGGCATTATCGCGGTTCCCGAGCAGCGGCACGGGAGCTGGGCGCTGCGGGAACTGGTGGTGCTGCACGAGATGGCGCACCACCTGTGTGACGCTCGACCGCCGCACGGCCCGGAGTTCGTCGCGACGTTCTGCGAGCTGGCCGAGCTGGTGATGGGCCCGGAGTCGGGGTATGTGCTGCGGGTGGTGTTCGCCAATGAAGGCGTGAAGTGAAAGTGGAAAGGGTGAGTGCGAGTCCAGCGTTCGAAACAGCCAGCCCCGCAGCGTTTTTAGGAGAAGACGAGTTCATCCAGTGTGCGGAGTCGTCCG
Organism: Mycobacterium zoologicum; assembly: GCF_020181635.2. Lineage (NCBI taxonomy): Bacteria > Bacillati > Actinomycetota > Actinomycetes > Mycobacteriales > Mycobacteriaceae > Mycobacterium > Mycobacterium zoologicum. Next base: position 77,535 of record NZ_JAYJJS010000019.1, read on the forward strand.
TGCGTTCGCTCGTCGCGGTCCACCTCCAGGGAGCTTGGCATCGCCAAGACGCACGGGGCAACAAGGAGGGCGTCGATGCGCAGTTCTCCGTCGACACGGAGAAACTCGCCTGGCCAGTCGATGAGTCTGTCGGCGAAATCGACTATCCGCAGCTCTTTGCCTCTCCGGTGCGGACAGTCGTCGATGTGCTGCGTGCCGCGACCGATGTGCTGGCGCTCTGTGCCGGTGGCCTGCCGACGGGACTGGACGGTCCCGGGTGACGCACAACCGCTGAGGCTGTGCGCCACCGGCGCCATTCGTCAGCTGTTGACGACGGTCAGTTCGTCGCCGCAGGTGCAGCGGTAGGCCGCACCGGCGCCGTCGCAGTGGCACGGGGCCTCGATGCGGACCCGGCATCCACAACCGCTGTGGCCGCAGGTCAGTACGGTTCCCGCTTCGTAGTTCGTCATGTTTCGCACCTTTCTTCTTCTGATCCCCGGCCGGTCCGGGTGAGCCCGACTATATACCCCCTACGGGTATGGGGTAAAGGGCAAGATCTGCTGGGGCGGGGTTACTCTCGGTGGCGTGAATGAGAAGCCAACGCCCCGCGCCGTCGATGCTCTGCTGGACCACCTCGTAACCGGCGACGATCCGGTGCTGCAGGCGGCGCTGGACGCCAGCGATGCCGCCGGACTGCCCGCCATCGCGGTCTCAGTTCAACAGGGCAAGTTCCTGAACCTGTTGGCCACCGCTGCCGAGGCCCGCCGCATCCTTGAGATCGGAACCCTGGGGGGCTACAGCACGATCTGGCTGGCTCGTGCCGTGGGACCCGACGGCGCGGTGGTGACGTGTGAGTACGAGCCCCGCCACGCCGAGGTGGCCCGGGCCAACCTGGACCGGGCCGGCGTCGGCGACCGGGTGCAGGTGCTGGTCGGCCCGGCGCTGGACACCCTGGCCGCACTGAGCGGTGCGCCGTTCGACCTGGTGTTCATCGACGCCGACAAGAAGAACAACGCGGCCTACGTCGAATGGGCGGTGCGGTTGGGCCGACCGGGCACGGTGATCGTGGTGGACAACGTGATTCGCGACGGGGCGATCCTGACCCCGGACGGCGACGACGACCTGCGCGGCACCCGCCGCTGCCTGGAGTTGCTCGGTGAGCACCCGCGTCTTCAGGCCGCCGCGATCCAGACCGTCGGCGTCAAGGGCTGGGACGGCTTCGCTATGGCCGTCGTCGTCTGACCGCGAGCGTGCACATCGGTACGCGACACGCCGATCGAACGCGTGCAAATGTGCACGCTCGCGGGGTGGGAGAGGTCAGCCGCAGACGGCGCCGGTGGCCGCCGAACCCACCAGCTTGCGGTACTTGGCCAACACACCGGTGGTGTAACGCGGTGGCGGGGGAGTGAAACCCTGTGCGCGGGATACGAACTCGTCCGGATCCACCAAGACATCCAGGGTTGCATTCGCGACGTCGAGGCGGATCCTGTCGCCGTCACGCAGGAAGGCCACCGGCCCGCCGTCCACCGCCTCGGGGGCGATGTGGCCGACGCACAGCCCGGTGGTGCCACCGGAGAAGCGGCCGTCGGTGAGCAGCAGCACATCCTTGCCCAACCCGGCACCCTTGATGGCGCCGGTGATGGCCAGCATCTCGCGCATCCCCGGCCCGCCCTTGGGGCCCTCGTAGCGGATCACCACGGCGTCGCCGGCGCTGATCGTGCCATCTTCGAGTGCATCCAGCGCCGCCCGCTCGCCGTCGAAAACCCTTGCGGTTCCCTCGAACACGTCGCTGTCGAAGCCGGCTGATTTGACCACCGCGCCCTCCGGGGCCAGCGATCCGTGCAGGATCGTGATGCCACCGGTCGGGTGGATCGGGTTGGTCAGCGCATGTAGCACCTTGCCATCCACCACCGGGGGGTTGAGCTCGGCGATGTTCTCCGCCATGGTCTTTCCGGTGACGGTCAGGCAGTCGCCGTGCAGCAGACCTGCTTCGAGCAGGGTCTTGAGCATGACCGGTACCCCGCCGATCTTGTCGATGTCATACATCACGTGCGCACCGAACGGCTTGACGTCCGCCAGGTGCGGAACCTTCGCCCCGACCCGGGAGAAGTCGGCCAGGGTCAGGTCCACCTGCGCCTCGCGGGCGATCGCCAACAGGTGCAGCACTGCGTTGGTGGACCCGCCGAACGCCATCACCACCGCGATCGCGTTCTCGAACGCCTCCTTGGTCAAGATGTCGCGGGCGGTGATCCCGCGGCGCAACAGCTCCACCACGGCGGCGCCACTGGCCTTGGCGTACCCGTCGCGGCGCCGGTCGATCGCCGGCGGGGAGGCACTGCCCGGCAGCGACATGCCCAGTGCCTCGGCGGCACTGGCCATGGTGTTGGCGGTGTACATGCCCCCGCAGGCGCCCTCGCCGGGGCAGATCGCCCGCTCGATGATGTCGACGTCCTCGCGCGACATCAGTCCGCGCGAACACGCCCCGACCGCCTCGAACGCGTCGATGATCGTCACCTCGCGCTCGGTGCCGTCGGACAGCTGTGCGTAGCCCGGCATGGTGGAGCCCGCGTAGAGGAAGACCGAGGCCAGATCCAGCCGCGCGGCGGCCATCAGCATCCCGGGCAGCGATTTGTCGCAGCCGGCCAGCAGGACCGAGCCGTCGAGTCGTTCGGCGCACATCACCGTCTCGACGCTGTCGGCGATCACTTCGCGGCTCACCAGCGAGAAGTGCATGCCCTCGTGGCCCATCGAGATGCCGTCGGAGACCGAGATGGTGCCGAACTCCAGCGGGTAGCCACCGGCCGCCAGGACACCTTCCTTGGCGGCTTTGGCCAACCGGTCCAGCGAGAGGTTGCACGGGGTGATCTCGTTCCACGACGAGGCCACTCCGATCTGCGGCTTGGCGAAGTCCTCGTCGCCCATGCCGACCGCGCGCAGCATCCCGCGCGCGGCGGTCTTCTCGAGGCCGTCGGTGACGTCACGACTGCGCGGTTTGATGTCGACGGAGGCTGAGGGCTCGCGATTCACCCGCTAAGTATGCCGGTCGGCCCTTACCGGGCAAAACGAATTAAATACCCCGAGGGGGTATGGGCTAAGCTGGGTGAATGAGATCAGCCCTCACGGTCGTCGCCGCGGCCGCCATCAGCGTCGCCGCCGGCGGGTGCCACCACGCGGCCACCCCGGCACCCGATGCGTCTACCAGCGCGGTGGGAATCACCACCGGCAGTCCCGCCGACGTGACCTTTCTGGAGAACATGGTGGTCCACCACCAGCAGGCCCTGCAGCTGTTGGCGTTGGTGCCGGCCGGCAGCACCAACCAGGCACTGGTGTCGTTCGCCGAGCAGAACGCCGCGCAACAGCAGACCGAACTGCAGGGCTGCCAGGCGCAACTGTTGCAGTGGGAGGTCCCCGGCGGCCGTTCCGTTCGAGACCCCGCCGCCGACATTCCCGGAATGGTGGACAAGGCCACCGTGGACAAGCTGCACGACCTGCACGGGCCGGCGTTCGACACGCTGTGGCTGCAGTCGATGATCGCTCACCACCGTGGCGCGATCACCATGGCGCAGAATGAGATCCAAAACGGCGAGAGCGCCGAGGCGATCAGCATCGCGCAGTCGCTGGTGCCGTTTCAGCAATCCCAGATCACCCAGATGAACCAACTGTTGGGGGCGTCATGACCACCGAGGCTCCGGGCTACTCCCCGCGCAAGGACAACTACGCCAAACGGCTGCGCCGCATCGAGGGCCAGGTGCGTGGAATCGCCAAGATGATCGAGGATGACAAGTACTGCATCGACGTTCTCACCCAGATCAGCGCGGCCAACAGTGCGCTGCGGTCAGTGGCGCTGAACCTGCTCGACGAGCATCTGGGGCACTGCGTCACCGGGGCGGTGGCCGCCGGCGGTGACGAGGCCGACGCGAAACTCGCCGAAGCCTCCGCCGCTATCGCGAGGCTGGTTCGTTCCTGACCCGGTCGCCGTTACCATGTGATCCAGCAGTTACCGGGAGCGCAACGCGCCACACACCACTCGACGCTGCTCCCACACGATGACTGTCGAAACCGGAAAAACCCGCACCGGGCCCTGGACGCCGCGGACCACGGCCCAGTTGGCGATCCTGGCCGCGGCCGCTTTCATCTACGCCACCGCAGAAATCCTGCCGGTCGGCGCGCTGCCCGCGATCTCGCAGGGCCTGGATGTCAGCGAGGCGCTGGTCGGAACCCTGCTGGCCTGGTATGCGGTGGTCGCGGCGGTGACGACGATTCCGTTGGTGCGCTGGACCGCGCAGTGGCCGCGCCGCCGGGTCCTGTTGCTCACCCTGGTCTGTCTGACCGTGTCACAGGTGATCTCGGCGTTGGCGCCGACGTTCCCCGTGCTGGCCGCCGGCCGGGCACTGTGCGCGGTCACCCACGGCCTGATGTGGTCGGTGCTGGCCCCGATCGCCACCCGGCTGGTGCCACCCAGTCATTCCGGGCGGGCCACCACCGCGATCTACGTGGGCACCAGCCTTGCCTTGGTGGTCGGTATCCCGTTGACCTCGGCGATGAGCCTGCTGTGGGGCTGGCGGCTGGCGGTCGTGGTGATCACCGTGGCGGCGGCCGTCGTTACCGTGGCCGCACGGTTCGCGCTGCCCGCGCTGGTGCTCACCGACCACCAACTGACCCTGGTCGGGCGCCACCACTATCGAAACCTGCGGCTGCTGGGCGTCAGCGCGGTCATGCTGATCGCCGTCACGGGCCACTTCATCTCCTACACCTTCATCGCGGTGATCATCGAAGACGTGGTCGGGGTCCCGGGGGCAAGGCTGGCCTGGTTGCTGGCCGCGTTCGGCGCAGCCGGGCTGATTGCGATGCCGATGCTGGCCGGGCCGCTGGACCACCGGCCCAAGGCCGTCACCGGCAGCTGCATGGCCGCATTGTCGACGGCTTTCGTGGTGCTGGCCGCTCTGGCCATCGGAGGGCACCACGCGACCGCGACGACGCTGGTCGGGGCGGCGGCGATCGTGCTGTGGGGCGCGATGGCGATGGCGGTCTCGCCGATGCTGCAGTCGGCGGCCATGCGTACCGCGCCGGATGACCCCGACGGCGCGTCGGGGCTGTATGTGACGGCCTTTCAGGTCGGGATCACCGGGGGATCACTGGCGGGTGGGTTGCTGTTCGAAGTGGCGGGAACCTCGGCGATGCTGACCGCGTCGGCGGTGCTGGTCGGTCTCGCGGCGGCCGGGATCGCGGCCAGCAAACGGCTGTTCGTCGTTCCCTGAGACGCCTGGCGCAGTGGCCTTCGCCACTTCGCTCGCGGCTGAAACAGCAGCTCAACAGCATGTGACTTCTAATTTCGCGGTGTCGGGCAGCTCCTTCAGGAGTTAGCTGAGCGTCGTCTTGTGCCACACTTGGATGAAGCTTGTGACCGGAGGTATGTCAATGTCGGGATGGAAGTTCGCGGGCGTCGGCGCCTGGCTCAGTGCCGCTGGACTGATCGCGGGGTTCACGTTCGGCTGCGGAACCGCGCTGGCCGACCCGCCGCAACAGCCCGGCGACCCGACGGCGGTGGATGCCGCCCCGCCCGCATCGCCGGCCCAACTGGACGTGCCGCAGCCTCCGGCAGACCCGGTCGCGGCACCTGCCGACCCCGCCGTGGCGCCCCCGGCGATCGAGCCCGCGCCGCCGGTCGACCTCGTGCCGCCGGCGCAACCGGCGGTGGCCGAACCCGCGCCGGGAGTGCCCGACCCCGCGACGGGAGTGCCCGACCCCGCGACGGGAGTGGTCGACCCCGCGACGGCAGTGCCGGGCCAGCCGGCGACTGTTCCCGCAGCGGCGTCCGGTCCGGTCGTCGGGCAGAACCCGGAGCCGTTCACGGGCACCGCACCGTTCCTGCCGCCGAGCTTCAACCCGCTCAACGGGTCGATGGTGGGCGTCGCCAAGCCGATCATCATCAACTTCCAGCGGCCGATCGCCGACAAGGCCATGGCTGAGCAGGCCATCCACATCTCGTCGAACCCGCCGGTTTCAGGAAAGTTCTACTGGATGACCCCCAGCCAGGTGCGCTGGCGTCCGTTCAACTTCTGGCCGGCCAACACCGTCGTCAACATCGACGCGGCCGGAACCAAGTCGAGCTTCCGCACCGGTGACGCGCTGGTGGCCACCGCCGACGACAAGACCCACCAGATGACGATCACCCGCGACGGCAAGGTCGAGAAGACCTTCCCGATGTCGATGGGGATGACCGCCGGCGGGCACGAAACCCCCAACGGCACCTACTACGTGCTGGAGAAGATGCCCACCGTGGTGATGGACTCCTCCACCTACGGGGTGCCGGTGAACTCCAGCTGGGGCTACAAACTCACCGTGCAGGACGCGGTCCGCATCGACAACAGCGGTGGCTTCGTGCACAGCGCCCCGTGGTCGGTGAACGACCAGGGCAAGCGCAACGTCAGCCACGGCTGCATCAACCTGAGCCCGGCCAACGCCAAGTGGTTCTTCGACAACTTCGGCAGCGGCGACCCGGTCGTGGTGAAGAACTCCGTCGGCACCCACAACAAGAACGACGGCTCCCAAGACTGGCAGATGTAGCGCCGCTCAGTTCCAGATGCGCACCCGCTGTGCGGGTTCCAGGAACAGCGTGTCGTCGCCAGCGACGTCGAAGGCTTCATAGAAGGCGTCGATGTTGCGGATCACCCCGTTGCAGCGGAACTCAGGCGGTGAATGCGGGTCGGTCGCCAGCCGCCGGATCGCTTCGGCGTCACGGGATTTGGTGCGCCACACCTGGGCCCAGCCATAGAAAACTCGTTGTACACCCGTCAATCCGCCGATCACCGGGGCTTCGGTGCCGTCCAGTGACAACTCATACGCCAGCAGCGCAATGGACAGCCCACCCAGGTCGCCGATGTTCTCCCCGACGGTGAAAGCGCCGTTCACGTGCTGCCCGCCATGGGAAGTGCCCAGCGCCCGCGGCACATACGCCTCGTACTGCTCGATCAGAGCCGTCGTGCGCAGCCCGAACTCGGCGCGGTCGGCGTCGGTCCACCAGTCCACCAGGTTGCCGTCGCCGTCGTACTTGGCGCCCTGGTCGTCGAAGCCGTGGCCGATCTCATGGCCGATCACCGCGCCGATGCCGCCATAGTTGGCCGCGTCGTCGGCGTCGGCGTCGAAGAACGGCGGCTGCAGGATCGCGGCCGGGAAGACGATCTCGTTCATCCCCGGGTTGTAGTAGGCGTTGACGGTCTGTGGCGTCATGAACCACTCGTCGCGATCCACCTCCGCTCCCAGCTTGGCCAGCTCGCGGTCGTAGTTCACCGCGTAACCGCGCAGATAGTTGCCGTACAGGTCGGCCGGATCGGTGACCAGCGCCGAGTAGTCCCGCCACTTCGCGGGATAGCCGACCTTGGCGGTGAACTTGTCCAGCTTGGCCAGTGCCCGTTCCCGGGTCTCCTGCGTCATCCAGTCCAGATTGGTGATGCTGACCCGGTAGGCCCGGCGCAGGTTCGCCACCAGCTCATCGATGCGCGCCTTGGCGTCTGGCGGGAAATGCTTTGCCACATAGAGTTTTCCGACAGTGTCGCCCATCAGCGACTCGACCACCGACACGGCGCGTTTCCACCGGTCGCGGATCTGCTCGGTGCCCGACAGTCGCCGCCCGTAGAACGCGAAGTCCTCGGCGACCACCTCGTCGGTCAGCAGTCCGGCCCGGGCGTGGATGAGCCGCCAGCGCGCCCAGTCCTGCCAGTCGGCGAACTCCGCGCCTGCCCACAGGCTCGCGAACGCCGTCAGGTAGTCCGGCTGGCGCACCACCAGTTCGGCGGCGGCTCCGGAGGCACCGGCGGGCACCCCCAGAGCCTCGGCCCAGCCCGCCCAGTCGAAGCCGGGCGCCTCGGCCGGCAGTTCGGCGAACGCGCGCAGGTTATAGGTCAGGTCCGCGTCGCGGCGCTTCACCACGTCCCAGTGGGCGCCGGCCAGCCGGGTCTCCAAGGCGACGATCCGGCCGGCGGTTGCGGCATGCTCGCTGGGATTCCCGCCGTACACCAGCGCGAACATCGCCGCGATGTGACCGGGGTAGGCGGCCAGGATCTCGGCGTGCTGCTCCTCGCGGTAGTAGGACTCGTCGGGCAGGCCGATACCGGACTGGTTCAGATGCAGCAGGTAGCGGCTGGAGTCCTTGGAGTCGGTGTCCACATACAGCCCGACGCCGCCGCCGGTTCCGCGACGCTGGCAGCCGCCCAGCACCCGGGCCAGCGCGCCGAGGTCGTCGGCGCTGTCGATGGCCGCCAGCTCGCGGCGCACCGGCTCCAACCCGGCCGCCTGCACCGCCTGCTCGTCGAGGAAGCTGGCGTACAGGTCGCCGATCCTGCGCTGGTCGGTACCGGCGGGCGCACTCGATGAGACGGCTTCGGTGAGCAGCTCGCGGACCTGGGCCTCGGCCCGGTCGAACAGGGTGCGGAACGCGCCGTCGGTGGCGCGATCCGGCGGCATCTCGTAGTCGTCGAGCCAGCGTCCGTTCACATGGCCGAACAGATCGTCCTGGGGCCGGACGCCGCTGTCGAGGTAGCTGAGGTCGAGGCCGGAGCGGGCAACTGCAGGGGTCATCGCGCCCATCCTTCCACGCCGAACGGTGTGTGCGTCCTGTAGCGTCACCGCCATGCCTGACGAGGAGCAGCCCGACGAAACCACGTACGTGGACGACGAGCTCATCGACGCCGACGAGCCCGCTACCGAAGAGGTCCACGCCGACGAGACGGCCTCGGACAAGCCCGCCAAGAAGGCCGGCCACGCCAAGGCGGCGGCTGGGGCCTCTGCGGCCGGCGCTTCCCGGGGCGGAATCTTCTCCCGGCTCGGGCTGGTGTCGGCGTTACTCGGGCTGGTGGCGGTGGCCGGGCTGGTCTTCTCCCTGATCACCTGGTCGGCGCACCGCGACGACGTCAACGAGCGGGCCTACCGCAGTCGGGTCCTGCAGACCGCGGCCAGCTGGACCAGCGTGCTGATCAACCTGAACGCCGAGAACGTCGAGAAGGGAATGTCGCGGCTGCGTGACAAGACCGTCGGCGAACTCAAGGCCGAGTTCGACGCCGCTCTGGCCCCCTACCGGGACGTGGTGCAGCGCATCGAGTCGCGCAGCAGTGGCCGGATCGAAGCGGTCGCCATCGAGTTGCAGCACATCGAGGACCCGAACGCCGGCGCCGAGCAGGCGCCCGGCCCCGGCCGCACCGACCCGGTGATGGTGATCGCCACGTCGATCGCGGAGAACGTCGGCGGCCGGCCGCAGACTGTGCACTGGGCGCTGCGCCTCGACGTCAGCGATGTCGACGGCAACCTGATGATCTCGCGATTGAGGGCGATCCGATGAACAAGTTGCTTAAGCTGCAGTCCCTGAAGTCGAGGACGACGTGGCGGGTACTGGGCGTTGACATCGCCGCGCCGCTGGCCGCGATCGGCGGCGTGCTGCTGCTCGGGTTGATGCTCGACTGGCCGCTGTGGTGGGTGTCGGCCTGCTCGGTGCTGGTACTGCTGATCGTCGAGGGCATGGTGGTGAACTTCCTGCTGCTGCGCCGCGACGGTGTCACGGTCGGCACCGACGACGAGCGGCCCGGCCTGCGCCTCGGGGTGGTCGCGCTGGCAGCCGCCGCCCTCGTCGCCTCGGCCGTACTGGGCTACCTGCGTTGGACGGAACCCGACCGCGCCCTGGAGGCGGACTCCACCGAGGTGGTCAAGACCGCCGCCGCCATGGCCCAGGCCGCCGCAACGGTCTCGCCGGCGGACCCGAACGCCTCCATCGAGAAGGCGGCCGCCTTCATGGTCCCCGACCGCGTCAACTCGTTCCGGGAGAGCATCGGCCGGAGCGCCACCGAAATGGCCAACCGCAACATCGCTGTCGACGCGGAGGCGCTCAGCGCGGGTGTCGAGGCGCTCGGGCCGTCGGCCGCCAGGGTCGCGGTGGTGCTGCGCAGCGTCCAGAGCGTGGCCAACCAGCAGGTCAAGCAGTCCGTGGTGCCGGTTCGGGTGATGCTGACCAAGCGTGACGGCCAGTGGATGGTCGTGGAGATGTCACCGATCCACGCCCGCTGACGCCGGTCAGTCGATGTCGGGCGCGTCCCGATTGTGCAGTTTGACGAATCGGTCGGACAGCCGACGCATCCGGATCATCAGCGATGCCGGCGGGTCCACCGAGCCGTCGAGGTAGTCGTCCAGATCGTCGGTGGGAACCCCGATCCTCGACGCGAACTCCCGGCGGCCCAGTCCGGACCGCTCGATCAGCAACCGCATGTGGCGACCCACCTCGGCGCGCTCGTTGGCCTCCATGTGGTTGCGGGTGCGGGCCAGCACCTCCGCCAGTGCTTTGGCGATGCCATAGGACTCGGTGCCTTCCAGCACCTCTTCGACCTGGCGGGCGGTGCGGCCGTAGGGGTCACGTTTGAGGGCCACCACGATCTGCTGCCAGGTGGCGATGTCACCGCTTTGCAGGGCAGAGCGGATGGCCGTCGTCGGCCAGAACTCAACCGGCCGGTCGGTGTCGGATCCACGGCTGCGTCGGTCGGCGGCCAACGTCACCTCGTCTCCTCCAGCATTGCCACCGCGACGGCCAGGCAGCGCTGGCGGACCTGGTCCCAGTCCGGCCGCTCACCTTCACCGGGGAACTCATCGTCGGGTTCGTCGGGTTCGGGCTCGGCGAGCCGACAGACCAGCTGCGTGGCCATCCATTGTCGTTCGGTCGGTTGACCAGAGTAGTACGTGTCGATTCCGGTGAGCGCCTCCGCAACGGTATCGGCGTCGAGCACACCGACGAGCTCGGCCAGTCCGACGTATTCGCTGCGGCGGTTGCGCGCCATGAGCAGGTAGCCGATCAGGCGCAGCGTCTCGGCTCCGGTGGGGATCTGCAGCCGGTCGCCGGTGGGAAGTTGGACCGCGGCGATCTCCATCGGGCGCCGCCGGGCCAGCACCGGGCCCTCCAGTCCGATTTCGTTGGCAGCCCAGGACTCGGTTTCCAGCGCGTCAAGCGCGATCGCGAGCCGCTTGCGCCACACGGTGACCGGATGCACCGGTCGCACCGCCCGGGGCTGTGCCCGGCCGGTGCCAGTGCGGGCCTGCCAGCCACCGGTCAGCCGGGCCAGCGCCTGGCTCACCACGGTGCCGCCCGACGGTGCCGATCCGGCTGCCACCGGCAACGCCCGCATCTTGACGGTGGCGACCTCGGCGTGGCCGCAGCCGCGCAGCGCCAGCGGGTCGCTGACGTAGACCGCGTCGGGGGCCAACTCCTTGAGCTTGGCCGCGGACTTCACCACCACCCGCAGGTCGGCGCTCGGGGTGATCAGGGCGGAGATGTCATCGGGGATCACCACGACGTCGCCCAGTTCCACCTTGGGCAGCGGCTTCTCGAAGTCCACCGACGGCAGAATCCACTTGAGCCAGCGCGGCAGCCACCAGTTCCACTGGTCGAACATCGCCATCAGGGCCGGAACCAGCACCAGGCGCACCACCGTGGCGTCCACCGCGATCGCCACCGCGCATGCCACACCCAGTTCGGCGACCAGCGGCATCCCGGCGAACGCGAAACCGATGAACATCGCGATCATGATCAGCGCGGCGCTGGTGATGGTGCGCGCGCTGGTGCTCACGCCGTAGGCGACCGCGTCGTGGGTGTTGCCGGACTGCAGGAACCGCTCGCGGATCCGGGTCAGCAGGAAGATCTCGTAGTCCATCGACAACCCGAACGTCATGGCCAGCACCAGCGGCGGGATGAAGCTGTCGATCGAACCGGTGGGTGCGAGCCCGAACCGCTCCAGCCAGCCCCACTGGAACACCGCCACCAGGCTGCCGTAGGCGGCGGCCACCGACAGCACCGTCATCACGACGCCCTTGAAGGCCAGGAACACCGACTGGATGGAGATCAGCAGCATCACGAACGCGATCAGCGCCACGAACACCAGCACCAGCGGTTCGGACGCGGCCACCCGGTCGTCGAAGTCCTTGATCAGCGCGGTCGGACCGCCGACATCCACCTGCACCGCAGGGGAACCGGCCACCTCGGGCACGTGCTCGCGCATCCAGTCGATGGTCGCCCGCGCGGCCATGTCCTCGGGATCGACCGACAGCACCGCCGAGAGCAGGCCGCTGCTGTTGTCGCTGCCGAATACCGGCGGGGACACCGAGGCGACATTGGGGGCGTGGGCCATCTGCTCGCGGATCGCGTTGAACGTCGCGGCGTGCGCGGGCGCCGACGCATCAGCGCCCGGGATGGTGACCAGCACCCGGACCGGCCCCAGCGCACCCGGTCCCAGCGCCTGGGCCGCCGCGGACACACCGCCGCGGATCTCGTGGGAGGAGTCGAACTGGTGCAGCATGCTGTTGCCCAGCGACAGCGACAGTGCCGGCGCCGCCAAGGTCAGCAGGAAGCCCGCGGTCACCAGGGCCGACGCCCACGGCCGGCGCATCACCGCCGCCGTCCAGCGGGTCCAGAAGCGCGACTGCGCAAGCTGCGGGCCGCGCGACCAGTGCAGCAACGCCGAGCGTTTGGCCACCGCCCGGCCGAACAAGGCCAGCACCACCGGCGTCAGGCTCACCGAGGCCAGCACCGCCACCGAGACCGCCAGGATGGCGCCGGTGGCCATCGACACCAGCACCGGGGTGTTGATCAGATAGATCCCGGTCAGGGACGCCACCACGGTCAGTCCGGAGAGCACCACGGCCAAACCGGACGTCGCCATCGCGGCGTCGGCGGCATCGTCGGGCTGGCGTCCGGCCCGCAGTTCCTCGCGGTAACGCATGAGGATGAACAGCGAGTAGTCGATCGCCAGCGCGATCCCGAACATCGACACCGTGGATGTGACGAACACCGACATCTGGGTGAACATCGACAGCAGGTAGACCAGCCCCATGGTGACGATCACCGTCGCGATCCCCAGTGCCAGTGGGATCGCGGCGGCCGCCAGTGAGCCGAACACCGCCAGCAGCACGACCAGCACGATCGGCAGGTTCCACTGCTCGGCGGCGGCGATGTCCTGCTTGGTCTTGGCCGACGCCGCCGCTCCCAGCGCGCCCTGGCCGATCACATACAGGTTCACCGAGCCGTTCTCGATCCGGCCGGGATGCTCGCCGGCGACACCGAGCCGGGACCGCAGCTTCTTGGCGACGTCGACGGCTCCGGTGTTGTCGAAGTCCAGCCGCAGCGACACCACGTAGGGCCGGTCCGGCCGTGGTGGAGGTTGGCCGTGGTCGGGCAGCACCGTGACGCTGGAAGTCGACCCGGCGACATTGCGCAGCAGTGCGACGGCGTTCTGCATGTCCTGATACGTGGCGTCGGCGCGCGGTGCAGCCACCAGGGCCAGCGGCGACGCGCCCTGCTCGGGGAAGTGGTCATGGAGCTGGTACTGCACGTGCAGCGATTGCGAGCCCTGCACCTCGAAGCCCCCGCCGGTGAGATGGCCGGACGCGGTGGAGGCCAGATACAGCGAGGGAATCACAGCCAGCAGCCACCCTGTGAAGACCACCCAGCGGTATCTGCGCAGGTTGCTGCTGAAGCGCATCATGAACTGCTGGATCTCGGTTCTCCCCGCTCTCGCCAGATCGCCGTCTCGCGTGCTGGCAGCCTACCGCAGTGCGGACCCGCGCCGGCGGTTTCTCCCCGCCGCTGAGCTGGTCCGATGCCGTCGCCGGCACCCGGGCTGTGACCCAGGCGACGTGCGCTTGAGGTGGCGACGGCCGGGGGTTGCTGACAGTATGGCGGAGGACCCCCGGCGATCATGGTCGATCCTGCCGATGCCATCTGGACATGTCCCAGGAGAAGTCTTGAACCCCACCCGTATTTCTGCCGCAGCTTCCGTTGTCGTGGGCGGCGCCGCCGCCGTGGTCGTGCTGGCCGCGCCGTCGGCGCCGTCGGCGACCGCGGCCAAGGACCCCTGCGTGGCCAGCGAGGTCGCCCGCACGGTCGGCAAGGCCATCACGTCCACCGGTGACTACCTGGACTCGCACCCGGACACCAATCAGGTGGTCACCGGTGCGCTGCAGCAGCCGCCCGGACCGCAGACCCTGGCCAACCTCAAGGGCTACTTCGACGCCAACCCGAAGGTCGGTGACGACCTGGCCAAGATCACCGCTTCGGTGACCGAGGTCAGCGACCAGTGCAAGTTGGCGGTCAACCTGCCGCAGGTGCTCGGGCTGCTGCAGGCCGCGCAGGCCCAGGGCGCGCTGCCCGGTGCTGCCCAACCGGTGGCGGTTCGCTAGCGGCGGCATCCCAGCCGTCGGCGTCGGTGCCGGTTCGAAACACTGCGAGGAACGCCACCCAGCCCACGACGGCGACCAGCAGCCAGCTGATCAGCCGGTAGATCAGGACGGCGGAGATCGCGTCGGGCAGACTCAGCCCGCTGGAGACCAGGCCCGGCACCAGCACTGCCTCGACGACCAGTAGCCCACCCGGAATCAGCGGAATCGCTCCGGCCGTGCGGGCGGCGGCGTAGGCGACCGCCAAGCCCGCCACCGATGCCCGCCCGCCGGTGGCATAGGCCGCGCAGGCCAGGCAGGCGACGTCGGCGACCCAGTTGAACAGCGACCAGCCGAACGCCACCGACGCCGCGCGGCGGCCCAGGCTGACCGACTCCAGCTGGGCGAGCATCCGCCGCCAGGTTCCCAGTCCGGTGTCAACGGGCTTGTCCCGCAATGAATTCACCCAGCGCAGCAACCGCACGCCGATGCCGTCGATCAGCTCCGGCCGGGCCGCCACGGTCTGCGCCAGCAGTAGCAACGCGATGAAGCCGCCGACGGTGAACAACAACGAGAACGGATTGTCCTTCGCGCCCAGCGCCACCGCGCCGCCCAGTCCCAGCAGTGCGAGCCCGACCGCCTGGAGCACCCCCGACATCACCAACTGCCAGGACGCCACCACCGGTGAGGCGCCCCACCGGCGTTGCTCGCGATACAGGAAGGTCGCCGAGAGCACCGGGCCGCCGGGCACCGTGGTGCTCAACGCGTTGGCGGCGTAGAACGCGGCCTCGGACCGCCACTGCGAGACCCGCACCCCCACCGAGTGCAGCAGGGTGCGCTGAATCTGCGCGAAGCTGTGCATGGACGCCGCCGCCGCCAGCACCGCGCCGAACAGCCAGCGGTTGTCGGCGCGCAGGACGCTGCGCCACGCGCCTGCCAGCTGATCCCACACCAGGGCCAGCTCAACGGTGAGTACCACCGCCAGCAGACCGAGGGCCGCGGGGCGTACCCAGCGGCGGATCACGTCGGCGGACACGGAATTAGACGTTAGCCGCGCGCGATCGATATGGAGTTACCCGATGTGGCACTGCGGCTGCATCGTTACGCTACCGGAATGTCAGTCAGCGCAGACGAATCCGTACATCCGACGGTAGTCAAGGCCGCCGCGTGGGCCTGGCGGCTGCTGGTGCTGTTCGCCGCAGTCCTGGTGGTGCTGCTGGTGGTGCGGCGCCTGGAGGTGATCGTCGTTCCGGTGGCGCTGGCCTTGATGATGTCGGCGTTGCTGCTGCCCGGCGTGGACTGGCTGGACCGGCGCGGGACACCCCGGGGCCTGGCGGTGTTCCTGCTGCTGCTCGGCGGTCTGGCGGCGCTGGCCGGGCTGTTGAGTTTCGTGGTCGACCAGTTCATCGACGGCGTGCCTGGTCTGGTCGACCAGGTCACCGCGGTGGTCAACTCCACTCAGCACTGGCTGGTCGAGGGGCCGCTGCACCTGAGCAGCGAGCAGATCGCCAACGTCGGCGACACCGTGGTCAACGGGCTGCGCAGCAATCAGGCCAAGCTGACCAGTGGCGCGCTGTCGACGGCCGAGACCCTCACCAAGATCGTCACCGGCGCCTTCGTCGTGCTGTTCACGCTGATCTTCTTCCTCTACGGCGGCCGGGACATCTGGCGGTTCACGGTGCGGTTCTTCCCCGGCGACGTGCGCGAGCGGGTGCATGCCGCCGGCATCGCCGGCTTCGAGTCGCTGATCGGCTACGTTCGCGCCACCTTCCTGGTGGCACTGGTCGACGCCGTCGGCATAGGTATCGGGCTGGCGATCATGGCGGTACCGCTGGCGCTGCCGCTGGCGTCGCTGGTGTTCCTGGGGGCCTTCATCCCGCTGGTCGGTGCGGTGCTCACCGGACTGCTGGCGGTGCTGGTCGCGCTGATCGCCAAGGGCTGGATCTACGGGCTGATCACCCTGGGGCTGATCATCGCGGTCAACCAGTTGGAGGCCCACGTGCTACAGCCGCTGGTGATGGGGCGCGCGGTGTCGATACATCCGCTGGCGGTGGTGCTGGGCATCTCGACCGGGGGCATCCTGGCCGGGATCGTCGGCGCGCTGCTCGCCGTCCCGACGATCGCGTTCATCGATCGGGCGGTGCGGGCGCTGCTGTCCTCGGGTGTCGAACCGGCGGACGGGTAAAGGCGGCGGTCCAGCTTCGCCTCTCCTTCGTCGAGGCTCGCTGACCGCCGGGAAGTCAGTACCGGCCCTCCCGGCGCAGCAGCTCCGCCGCACTGAGGCCGCCGGCGGTGCCGCGTCGCTTCGGGTCCTCCGGCGTCGCCTCGCCGGCCTGATCGCTCGCGGCGGTGAGCTTTTCGGTGGCCGGGCCCTCCGATGCGCTCTGCACCGGGATGGCGGTGGTGGCGTCACTCTCCGTCGGTACCGACAGCGCCCGGGTCGCGTCGTCGGCCGGCGGCGCATCCGCGCTGCGCAGCCGTGTCGTCGCCGCGTCCCGGCCGCCGCGCAGCTCACCGAGCCAGGACTCGATCTCGCGCTCGGAACCCTCGGGTTCTTTCGGGTCTTTGGCGGGGGTCTCGACCTTTTCGGTGACCGCCTCGGCGGCGGTGAAGCGGGTGGTGGGCTCGGCCGGTCCGGCATTGATCCGGCTGGTCCGGGCGTTCGACGGGTTGCCGGTGACCGGCCGGGTGGGCAACTGCTCGGTTGCCCGCGGCCGGGGCTGGCCCGGGGCGGGGTGGGTGGGGTCGTGCGTGGGCCGTGGGGGGGGGGGGGGGGGGGGGGGGGGGGGGGGGGGGGGGGGGGGGGGGGG
>NZ_JAYJJS010000020.1:0-84583 GCF_020181635.2 Mycobacterium zoologicum
CGATTTCGCGGGCATTCTTACGTGATGCATGGATCAGATTTCGCGGGCATCTTGATGCGATGAAGGGGCGGGGCCTCCGCTCCTCGTAGCGTTCCCGGCGGATGCTGGGGGTGTTCACTATCCACGAATCATGGGAGGCCCCTATGAACGAGTATGACGGCAAGCAGTTCGTCGGGATCGATCTGCATCGGCAGCGGTCGGTGATCGTGCGCCAATCCGAGTCCGGCGAGCAGCTCTCGGCAGTACGGATCGTCAACGACCCAGTCGCGTTGGGACTGCAGCTCGAGGACGCCGGCACTGACCCTGAGGTGGTGCTCGAAGCAACCTACGGTTGGTACTGGGCGGTCGATGTGCTGCAAGCCCACGGAGCGCAGGTGCATCTGGCACACCCGTTGGGAGTCAAAGGGTTTCGATACCGACGAGTGAAAAACGACGTGCGCGACGCCGGTGATCTGGCCGATCTGCTGCGGATGGGTCGCCTGCCCGAGGCCTGGATCGCACCACCGACCACCCGCGAGTTACGCGAACTGGTGCGCTACCGGGCCAAGCTGGTCGCAATCCGATCCGGGCTCAAAGCCCAGGTCCATGCCGTGCTGGCCAAGGCCGGCGTGTTGATCGCGGTGTCGGATCTGTTCGGCGTTGCTGGCCGCAAACGACTGGCCAAGGTGCCCCTGCGCCCCGCCTACACAGAACGGGTCCGCTCGCTGCTGGAATTGATCGATACCCTCAATGGCCACGAGGAACGGTTTGCCGCGTTGATCGCCGAACGGCTCAACGCTGACCGCGGCTATCAAGCCATCCAGCAGGTGCCCGGTATCGGACCGGTGCTGGCGGCAGTGTTCGTCGCCGAGATCGGTGACGTCGGTCGCTTCACCGGTCCGGCCCAACTCTGCTCCTGGGCCGGGCTGACCCCGCGCCACCGCGAGTCCGACACTGTCGTGCATCGCGGGCATATCACCAAACAAGGCTCCAAGCTGGTTCGGTGGGCGACGATCGAGGCGGTGCAGCGCCACCCAACGACGGCCAAGATCGCGGCCGACAAGGACCGTATCGAAGCTCGCCGCGGCAAGAACATCGCCAAGGTTGCCGCGGCACGCAAACTGCTCACACTGGTCTACTACGGACTGCGCGACGGACACATCCGCGCGCTCGACAAAGCCCGGGCGGCGTGAGCACTCCGGACGCAACACGTGCGCGGTCGCTATTTTGTCTGACCCCCCAACGGCGTGGTCGCCCTCTTGATTGACCCCGCGTGTTGCTACCGCACCGCTCCATGCCCACCACAGCTGGGCGAAGGGATGACCGGCAGCCGGAAAAGTCCGGCCCTGCCCCAAAGTACCTGCACACCATCACAGTTGGAGAAGGCCCACAACCACACTCGCGCCGCTGATCTTCCGGCATCCGCCGAAGTATGCATCGGCACGGTCCCGGCATCAAGACCGTTCGTCCTCGCTCACGCTGCGGGCGCTGCGTCTTGACCCCGGCCCTTACCCGATGCCGCCCACACGGAGGCCGAAAATCAGCAAATTACCTGGTCACCAACGCCTTGACAGAACCCCACCCCTTCAGGGATGACTTGATGCATCACGGGATCTCGTCGCCGACCTTTCCGCTGTCGGCCAGATCGCACAGCGTGCGGCCGGCCGTGACGGCCTGATCGGGTTGCCTGTATTAGAGCCCGCACCGCCAGGGCGTTGAGGAAGGTCTCGACTGGCGATGCTGCGCCGCTGGCCGGATACCCCCAAGGGGCGTGACGACCGGGACGGCTGGGAGCTGCTGCACCAGAACAGCCACAACCCCCCGGTGCTGCGCGCCGGCGCGGCCGGGCATCTGGCCGGCATCGATTTCGCACGCGGCTGACTTCCCTGGGATCGACTGGCGCTGCAACGGTGCTGCAACGTGGTGATTCGTATCTTGGGTGGCGACCGCCACACCATGCAGGTAGGGAGCAGCACCGTGACAGTGATCGACACCGTTCTTGACGTCGCGGATGCCGAGGCCGATCGGTTGGGTTTCTGGGCGGCTCAGGCCCGCCGGCTGGACTGGGACACCGACTTCACCCAGGTACTCGATTACACCGACGCCCCGTTCGCCCGCTGGTTCGCCGACGGACGGCTCAACGTTGCCCACAACTGCATCGACCGCCACGTCGCCGCCGGCCACGGCGACCGCATCGCCATCCACTGGGAGGGCGAACCCGGCGATCACCGCACCATCAGCTACGCCGACCTGCAAGCCGACGTCTCCCGCGCAGCCAACGCCCTGACCACCCTGGGCCTGGTCGCCGGGGACCGGGTGGCGATCTACCTGCCGATGATCCCCGAAGCCATCATCGCCATGCTGGCCTGCGCCCGTCTCGGCGTGCTGCACACCGTGGTGTTCGGCGGCTTCGCCGCACACGCGCTGCGCGACCGGATCAACGACGCGGCCGCCAAACTCGTCATCACCTCTGACGGCCAATACCGTCGCGGGGTCGCCGCCGCCCTCAAACCCGCCGTCGACGAAGCCTTGAGCACCGCCCCCGAAGAAAGCACCGTGGCCCACGTCCTGGTGGTGCGTCGCACCGGCGGCGACGTCGCCTGGACGCACGACCGCGACCTGTGGTGGCACGACGTCATGGCAACCGCCGCCCCGCAACACACCCCCGAGGCCTTCCCCGCCGAACAGCCACTGTTTCTGCTCTACACCTCCGGCACCACCGGAAAACCGAAGGGCATCGTGCACACCTGCGGCGGCTACCTCACCCAGGCCGCCTACACCCACCAGGTGATCTTCGACCTCAAGCCGGCCACCGACGTGTTCTGGTGCACCGCCGACATCGGCTGGGTCACCGGCCACACCTACGCCGTCTACGGTCCGCTGTCCAACGGCGCCACCCAGGTTATCTACGAGGGCACCCCCGAGTTCCCGGACCAGCATCGGCATTTCGAGATCATCGAAAAATACGGCGTGACAATCTATTACACCGCGCCAACGCTGATCCGCACGTTCATGAAATGGGGCGCCGAGGTGCCCGACGCCCACGACCTGACCAGTCTGCGGCTGCTCGGCTCGGTCGGTGAGCCGATCAACCCGGAGGCCTGGCGCTGGTACCGCCAGGTGATCGGCGCCGACACCCTGCCGGTCGTCGACACCTGGTGGCAGACCGAGACCGGCGCCGCCATGATCAGCCCGCTGCCCGGGATCGCCGCGGCCAAACCGGGTGCGGCGATGACCCCGCTGCCGGGCATCTCGGCAATGATCGTCGACGACGACGGCAACCGCATCGCACCCGCCGACGGCTCCGCCGAACCTGTCACCGGGTACCTCGTGGTCGATCAGCCGTGGCCGGCGATGGCCCGCGGCATCTGGGGTGATCGACAGCGTTTCATCGACACCTACTGGTCGCGGTTTGCCGAGCAGGGCTGGTATTTCGCCGGTGACGGCGCCCGCTACGACGCCGACGGCGACATCTGGGTGCTGGGCCGAGTCGATGACGTGATGAATGTGGCCGGGCACCGCATCTCCACCGCTGAGGTGGAGTCGGCGCTGGTGGGCCACCCCGCGGTCGCCGAGGCGGCGGTGGTGGGTGCCGCGGACGAGCAGACCGGCCAGCGCATCTGCGCGTTCGTGGTGGTGGCCAAGAGCTACAGCGACTGGTCCGACGTCGACGACGCGATCATCGGCGAACTGCGGACGCGCGTGGCCGCCGAGATCTCCCCGATCGCCAAACCCCGCATGGTGCATGTGGTTCCGGAGCTGCCGAAGACCCGCAGCGGTAAGATCATGCGCCGGCTGTTGCGTGACGTCGCCGAGGGCCGCGAGCTCGGTGACACCTCGACACTGGTCGACCCGAGTGTCTTCGAAGCGATCCGGACCGGTCGATAGCCACACGCGGTCAGCTGCAGGATTATCTGGATCGGGCGATACAGTCCGGCCCCACAGGCGGCACACCCCACACGTGCTCGACGAGGCGCTGTCCTGGCACACCCGTTACCTGGCGACCGGCACGATGCTGGCCTGAGACCGGCTATCGACCGCGGAGCAGCTCCAGCACCTCGCTGAGCTGGCCGCCGACCGTTTGGATCTGACCACCGAGCTTGGTATCAAGTGCATCGATCCGACCGTTGAGCTTGGTATCCAGCGCATCGATCCGACCGTTGAGCTTGGTATCCAGCGCATCGATCCGACCGTTGAGCGTGGTATCCAGCGCATCGATCCGACCGTTGAGCTTGGTATCAAGTGCGTCAACCTTCCGGTCGACGCCTTCGACCAGCTCGTAAAGCGCGTCAATATCGGCACGCTGCTGGCGCGCCTGGCGTTCGGTCTCGCGCTGTGTCATCCCCGAAAGCTTAGGAGCTCTCCGGCGCCGGCGTATTCCAAATTCCACAGCCCTTGACCCGCGCAGTGATCCGCTACGACGCCGCTGATTCAGGCCAGCTCAGAGTCCAGCCCGGCCAGATGACCGCGGGCCCGCGCGCAGACCGCCGTATCGCCGTTGGCGGTGTCGTGCAGCAACTGCCACCCTTCACGGTCGTCCCGGCCCTCGGGAAGATCCAGCCACTGCCGCATCGCGGCCGTATTGCCCGACGCCAGCACCGCGCCACGCATGCTGGTGCTCAGTTCGGTGCGCAGCCGTCCGATGCCGGGCGACAGCGACCGGGGCAGCAGCGGTCCCTGGTACTGCCCCATCGCGGTCCGGACATCGGCCGCATCCAGGGCGGTCAGTACATCGCCGATATCGCTGCTGATCGGTTTGAGCAGCCGGTAGGGCCGGGAGTCGATGAAGTCGGCGCCGATGGCCTTGCGCAGTCGCGACATCTCGGCGCGAATCGTGACCGGGTCGAGGTCGGTTTCGTCGAGCAGTATCGCCAGATGGTCGGCGGTCAATCCCTCGGGGTGACGGCTGAGCAACGCCAAGATCTCGGCGTGCCGACCGCTCAGGGTCGTCACCCGAGCGTGCCCACCGGCGTCGGTCACCACCCAGCGCGACGGCCCGGGGCCCAGCACCGTCAGGCGGGCGCTCACCGCCGGGTTGGTCCCCACACCGGCCAGCCGCAGCAGCGCCAACTGGTTCTCCACCGCGACCGCCGTCGCGCGCAGCAAGGCCAGAGTGGTCGGGGTGACCACCCGGCCACTACCGGTCACGTTGATAGCGCCGATCACCGCACCGGTGGCACGGTCATGGACGGGCACCGCCGTACAGTTCCAGGGGTGCACCGCGCGGGAGAAATGTTCCGCTCCGCGGATCTGCACCGGGCGATCCAGCGCCAGCGCGGTCCCGGGTGCGTTGGTTCCCACCCGACTTTCGCTCCAGTCGGCGCCGGGCACGAAGTTCATCGCTTCGACGCGTCGGCACACCCGACGATCACCTTCCACCCACAGCAGCGTGCCGTCGTCGCCGACTACGGCCACCACCACCCCGGAAGACGCCGCATCATCGGTCAACAGCTGCCGAATCACCGGCATCGCCGCCGTCAGCGGATGCCCGTCACGCACCGCGGCCAGTTCATCGGAGATCACCTGCTGCGGCGGGCCGTCGGGATCGACCCCTCCAGCCAGGCTGCGCTGCCAGCTCTGCGCAATCACCGGCGACAGCGGCGTCGTACCCAGGTATGCAGCGTCGATTCCCCCGGCGACGAACCGTTCGTGGATGTCGCGCAACGTCGACCTCAGGTTCCGCTCGTCGGCGATTCCCTCGATCGGCATTGCATCACGCTCCAACTCGCGCAACGGCCCCATACGGTGCTCCCAGGGTAGTCCGATCGCCAACCGGGCGTAACAACCTCCCGCTACCGGTAATCGATCACCATCCGGCCGTCGATCTGTCCGCGGTCCATCCGGTGGAAGATGTCGTTGATGTCCTCCAGCTTGGCGGTGGTCACGATGGGCTTGATCAGACCGCGGGCATAGAAGTCGAGCGCCTCGGCCAGGTCCTGCCGGCTACCGACCATCGAGC
Organism: Mycobacterium zoologicum; assembly: GCF_020181635.2. NCBI lineage: Bacteria > Bacillati > Actinomycetota > Actinomycetes > Mycobacteriales > Mycobacteriaceae > Mycobacterium > Mycobacterium zoologicum. Next base: position 5,939 of record NZ_JAYJJS010000020.1, read on the forward strand.
CCCGGATGGTCAGTTCGTTGACCGCGATGTCGAAGATCGTCGCCGGGAAGTCCCCGGGCGGCAGGCCTAGGAAGACGATGGTGCCGCCGCGGCGGGCCATCCCGATCGCCTGCGCGAACGCCTGGGGATGCACCGCGGTGACCAGCACACCATGCGTTCCGCCGGTGAGCTTGCGGGCTTCGGCGGCCACGTCGACAGTGCGCGCGTTCAGGGTGATCTCGGCGCCCAGCCGAGCGGCCAGCGCCAGCTTCGGGTCGTCGACGTCGACGGCCAGCACCCGCATCCCCATCGCCCGGGCGTATTGCACCGCGACGTGGCCGAGCCCACCGATGCCGGAGATCGCCACCCATTGGCCGGGCCGGGTCTCGGTTCGCTTCAGGCCCTTGTAGACGGTGACACCGGCGCACAGAATCGGTGCGACTTCCACCGGGTCGGCGCCGTCCGGGATTCGGGCCGCATAGTCTGCGTTGACCAACATGTAGCTACCGAAGCTGCCGTTGACCGCGTACCCGCCGTTCTGCTGCTTCTCGCACATGGTTTCCCGGCCGGTGTGGCAGTATTCGCAACGTCCGCACGCCGACCACAGCCAGGCGTTGCCGACCTTGTCGCCCACCTCGAGATCGTCGACACCCGGACCGAGTGCGACCACAGTGCCGTATCCCTCATGGCCCGGAACAAACGGCGGCTGCGGCTTGACCGGCCAGTCACCTTGTGCGGCATGCAGGTCGGTGTGGCATACGCCGGAGGTCTCGAGCTTCACGAGAGCTTCCCGGTAACCGGGGGTGGGCAACGGCAATTCGGAAACCTGCAGCGGCGCACCGAATTCAGTGACAATCGCGGCCTGCATGGTTGCGATGGGCGGCGCGGCTGTGCGGGCGGTTTGGGAGGCGCTGGTCATCGTTCGTTCCTATCTTCGAGGGTGGATTCCTTCAACTGGGTTGCGGCTCAGAAGAATCCCGGGGCGCTGGTGGAGTAGGACACCAGCAGGTTCTTGGTCTGCTGGTAGTGGTCGAGCATCATCTTGTGGTTCTCCCGGCCGATGCCGGACTGCTTGTAGCCGCCGAACGCGGCGTGCGCCGGGTAGGCGTGATAGTTGTTCACCCACACCCGGCCGGCCTGAATGTCGCGGCCGGCCCGGTAGGCGGTGTTGCCGTCGCGGCTCCACACCCCGGCGCCGAGTCCGTACAGCGTGTCGTTGGCCTTTGCGATGGCGTCTTCGTAGTCGCGGAAAGAGGTGACCGCGAGGACCGGGCCGAAGATCTCCTCCTGAAAGATCCGCATCTTGTTATGACCGGTGAAGACGGTCGGCTGCACGTAGTACCCGCCGGACAGTTCCCCGCCGAGGTCGGCGCGCTGTCCGCCGGCGACAATCGTGGCGCCCTCGTCCTTGCCGATCTCGATGTAGGACAGGATCTTCTCCAACTGGTCGTTGGAGGCCTGCGCCCCGATCATGGTCGCGGTGTCCAGCGGGTCACCTTGCCGGATCGCCTTGGTGCGGATCGTGGCCAAGTGCAGAAACTCGTCGTAGATGTCGTCCTGAACCAACGCCCGCGACGGGCAGGTGCAGACCTCGCCCTGATTGAGGGCGAACATCGCAAAGCCCTCCAGAGTCTTGTCGCGGAATTCGTCGTCGGCTGCCAACACGTCGGCGAAGAAGATGTTCGGGCTCTTGCCGCCCAACTCCAGCGTGACGGGGATCAGGTTCTGGCTGGCGTACTGCATGATCAGGCGCCCGGTGGTGGTCTCTCCGGTGAACGCCACCTTGGCGATCCGGTTCGAAGAGGCCAACGGCTTTCCGGCCTCGGCGCCGAATCCGTTGACCACATTGAGCACTCCGGCCGGCAGCAGGTCTGCGATCAGGCTCATCAGGTACAGGATCGAGGCCGGAGTCTGCTCGGCCGGTTTGAGCACCACCGCGTTGCCGGCTGCCAGCGCGGGCGCCAGCTTCCAGGTGGCCATCAGGATCGGGAAGTTCCACGGGATGATCTGGCCCACCACCCCCAGCGGCTCGTGAAAGTGATAGGCGACGGTGTCCTGGTCGATCTGACTGAGCGCACCCTCTTGGGCGCGGATCGCCGCTGCGAAATAGCGGAAGTGGTCGACCGCGAGCGGCAGGTCGGCGTTCAGTGTCTCCCGGATCGGTTTGCCGTTGTCCCACGACTCGGCCACCGCGAGCGCCTCGAGATGCTGCTCCATCCGATCGGCGATCTGGTTCAGCACCTTCGCCCGTTCGGCCGGGGAAGCCTTACCCCAGGCCGGTGCCGCCGCGTGCGCGGCGTCCAGCGCCCGGTCGATATCGGCCGCGGTGGAGCGGGCGACCTCGCAAAACACCTGACCGGTCACCGGGGTGCGGTTCTCGAAATAGTTGCCGCTGATCGGCGGCACCCACTGGCCGCCGATGAAGTTGTCGTAGCGCGACGAGAACGACATCAGCGAGCCTTCGGCGCCGGGTTGGCGATAGACCGCCATAATTCCTCCTCATGTGCGAACTGTGGCTGCGATCACACACAAGGTAGGGCTGGCCGGGTTGCATCACCGTTGCAACGACTCAGACGCGGTTTGGCGCACCGGCTCCTGCACCGCCGAACAACTGCAGGGCCGCGGTGGGCTCAGCCGATCCGATCGATCGCGGCGCTCAACCGCGCCACCGTTCCCTCGACATCGGCCAGCTTGTCCAGGCCGAACAAGCCCACCCGGAAGGTGCTGAACGTCGCCGGTTCGTCGCATTGCAGCGGCACTCCCGCCGCGGTCTGAAGCCCCTGGGCCAGAAATTTTTTCCCGGTACGGATCTCGGGGTCGGTGGTGTAGCTGACCACCACGCCGGGCGCTTCGAATCCCGGCGCGGCCACGCTGGGGAAGCCGCGTTCGGCCAGCAGCGCACGCACCTTGCGCCCCAGGGCGAACTGTTGCTCGCGCACCGCGCCGAAGCCGCGCGCGCGGGTCTCGGCCATGGCGTCGCGCAGGCCTCTGATGACCCCGGTCGGCATGGTCGCGTGATAGGCGTGGCCACCGTTCTCGTAGGCCACCATGATGTCGCGCCATTTCTTCAGATCCAGCGCGAAGCTGGTGCTCTGGGTGCGCTCCATGACCTCCGCCGCCCGGCTGGACAGGCAGACCGCGGCGCAGCCCGGGTCGGCACTCCAGCCCTTCTGCGGCGCGGTCACCAATACGTCGACGCCGAGCGCTGCCATATCGACCCAGACGACGCCCGAGGCGATGCAGTCCAGGACCAGCAGGCCGCCCACCGCCGCTGTCGCCGCGCCGAGGCGCGCCAAGTAGTCGTCGGGCAGGAGGATTCCGCTGGCGGTCTCCACGTGCGGGACGAACACCACCGCCGGCCGGGTCCGCGCGATCGCCTCCTCGACCTCGTCGATGGGCGCGGGCGCGAAGGGCGCCTGGTCGCCGTCGCCGGTCGGGCGCGCCTTGAGCACGGTGATGCGGTCGGTGATGCGGCCGGTCTGAAGGATCTGACTCCACCGGTAGCTGAAGAACCCGTTGCGGACGACGAGTACCTCGGCGTCGTTGGCGAACTGGCGCGCCACCGCCTCCATCCCGCAGGTTCCGTTGCCGGGCACCACGATTGCCACGTCGGCGTGGTACACCTCGCGCAGCATGGCCGAGACGTCGTTCATGACGTCCTGGAAGCGCGCGGACATGTGGTTGAGCGCCCGGTCGGTGTAGACGACGGAGTACTCCAGAAGGCCGTCTGGGTCTACTTCGGGCAGAAGTCCTGGCATGAAGCCTCTCCTAGCGTCGGTGGACTGATCAGCGCAGCAGGTGCCGGCTCATCACGACGCGCTGAATCTGGTTGGTGCCCTCATAGATCTGGGTGATCTTGGCGTCGCGCATCATCCGCTCCACCGGGAAGTCGGTGGTGTAGCCCGCGCCACCGAACAACTGCACAGCGTCGGTGGTGACCTCCATGGCCACATCCGAGGCGAAGCACTTCGACGCCGCCGAGATGAATCCCAGACCGGTCTCGCCACGCTCGGCGCGCGCCGCAGCCGAATACACCATCAACCGGGCGGCCTCCAGCTTCATCGCCATGTCGGCGAGCATGAACTGCACACCCTGGAAGCTGCTGATGTTCTTCCCGAACTGCTTGCGGTCCTTGGTGTATTCGATCGCCGCATCCAACGCGCCCTGGGCGATACCCACGGCTTGGGCACCGATGGTCGGCCGGGTGTGATCGAGCGTGCGCAGCGCGGTCTTGAATCCGGTACCGGGCTCCCCGATGATCCGGTCGCCGGGAATCCGGCAGTTCTCGAAATACAACTCCGTTGTCGGCGAACCCTTGATGCCGAGCTTGTGCTCCTTGGGCCCGATGGTGAAGCCCTCGTCGTCGATGTGCACCATGAACGCCGAGATGCCGTTGGCGTCCAGGTCCGGGTCGGTCACCGCCATCACCGTGTACCAACTGGACTTGCCGCCGTTGGTGATCCAGCACTTGGACCCGTTGAGGATCCAGTCGTCTCCGTCGGCCTTGGCCCGGGTGCGCATCGCCGCGGCGTCACTGCCCGCCTCACGCTCGGAGAGCGCATAGGAGGCCATCACCTCACCGGCCGCCAGACCCGGCAGCACCTGCGCCTTGAGTTCCTCGGAACCGGACAGGATCAGGCCCATCGTGCCGAGCTTGTTCACCGCCGGGATCAACGACGACGAGGCACACACCCGCGCCACTTCCTCGATGACGATGCACGCCGCCACCGAGTCCGCACCCTGACCGCCGTACTGCTCGGGCACGTGCACGGCGTTGAAGCCCGAGGCGTTCAGCGCCACCAGGGCCTCCTCGGGGAAGCGCGCCTTCTCGTCGACATCCTTGGCGTACGGAGCAATCTCCTTCTCCGCCAACGCCCGAATCGCCGACCGCAACTCATCATGCTCCTCAGGGAGCTTGAACAGATCGAACGAGGGATTCCCGGCCCACCCAGCCATCACAGCCTCCTAAGCTACTCGCCGGTAACTTTACCTTGAAGCGCGGCGTCTTTCGCAAGCACGACGTCGGCCAACCGATCCTGAAATGCCACCATCCGGGCCCGCATCGTCGCGTCGGCGGAGCCCAGAATACGCGCCGCCAGCAAACCCGCGTTGCGTGCGCCGCCGATGGAAACCGTCGCCACCGGCACGCCGGCCGGCATCTGCACAATCGACAGCAAAGAGTCCAACCCGTCCAGGTGAGCCAGCGGCACCGGGACCCCGATCACCGGCAGCGGTGTGGCCGAAGCCACCATCCCCGGCAGGTGCGCAGCGCCACCCGCCCCGGCGATGATCACCTCGATGCCCCGGCCCGCTGCGTCGCGGGCGTAGTCGAACATCCGTTGCGGGGTGCGGTGCGCCGAGACGACCCCGACCTCTAAGGGGATCTCGAACTCGGCCAGCGCCAGCGCCGCCTCCTCCATCACCGACCAGTCGCTGTCGCTGCCCATGATCACGCCGACCCGGGGTCCGGGCTTGTGCTCACTCATGCGGGTCCCATCCATCGCTCCATTCCCCGTGCGACAACCAGTGTGCCGCGCTTTCGGCCCGTTCACGCAGCTTCGCCCACTCCGACAAGTCATCCCCGAGCAGATTGATGTGCCCGATCTTGCGTCCGGGCCGTTCGCCCTTGCCGTACAGGTGCACTCGCGCGTCGGGATAGCGGGCGAACAGGTGGTGCAGCCGCTCGTCCATCGTCATCGTCGGCGGTTCCGCAGCACCCAGCACATTGGCCATCACGGTCACCGCAACCACCGGGGAGGTGGCTCCCAGCGGGTAGTCCAGCACCGCGCGCAGATGCTGTTCGAACTGACTGGTGGCGGCGCCGTCCATGGTCCAGTGGCCGGAGTTGTGCGGACGCATTGCCAGCTCGTTGACCAACAGGGCGCCGTCCGTCGTCTCGAACAGCTCGACCGCCAGCACCCCGACGACACCCAACTCGTCGGCCAGGCGGAGCGCCAATCGCTGTGCCGCAGCAGCTGATTCGTCGGACAGATCCGGAGCCGGCGCGATCACCGTCACGCAGATCCCGTCCTGTTGCACGGTCTCGACCACCGGCCACGCCGCGCCCTGACCGAACGGTGAGCGGGCGACCAGCGCGGAGAGCTCGCGACGCATCGCGACTCGTTCCTCGGCCAGCACCGCCACCCCGGCGGCCAGGTAGTCGGCCACAGCGGCTCGGGCCTGCTCGGCGTCGTCGACGATCGAGACCCCGCGCCCGTCGTAGCCGCCCCGGGCCGCCTTGATCACCATCGGACCACCCGTCACGACGGCGAACTCGTCGACTGCGTCGACAGTCTCGATGGCGGCGAATCGCGGCACCGGCGCCCCCAGCGCCGCCAGCTTGCGCCGCATCACCAGCTTGTCCTGGGCGTGCAGCAGCGCGGCCGGCGGCGGCGCCACGGTGACGCCCTCGGCGACCAGCTTCTCCAGCAACTCACCTGGGACGTGCTCGTGGTCGAACGTGAGCACGGTGGCCCCGGCCGCGGCCCGGCGCAGGGCGTCGAGGTCGGTGTGCGATCCGATCACCACATCCGGGCTGACCTGGGCCGCCGGTTCGTCGGCGTCGGCGGCGAGCACCCGCAGCCGCTGACCGAGCGCGATCGCCGCCTGATGGGTCATCCGGGCCAGCTGGCCGCCGCCGACCATGGCGACCAAGGGGTAACGCCCGCTTGCGGGGGACGTGGAAGGCGCAGACACGGGCAATATCGTGTCACGACCGCCGGCAGAGGTCGTTATCCAGTCGTTAGGCGGGAGACCCGCAGAGTCCGTACACTGGCAACTTGTGTCTTTTACCGACGCCACCATCGCCCGCCTGCCGCGGGTGATCCGACCCCTGGCCGAGCGCCACCACGAGTTGATCAAGTTCGCCATCGTCGGCGCGACCACCTTCGTGATCGACTCGGCGCTGTTCTACACACTCAAGCTGACGATCCTGTCGCCCAAGCCCGTCACCGCCAAGGTCATCTCCGGGATCGTGGCCGTGATCGCGTCCTACATCCTCAACCGCGAGTGGAGCTTCAAGGCACGGGGCGGCCGGGAACGCCACCACGAGGCGCTGCTGTTCTTCGGGGTCAGCGCCGTCGGCGTGCTGCTGTCGATGGCGCCGCTGTGGTTCTCCAGCTACGTGCTGCAGCTGCGGGCGCCCAATGTGTCCCTCACTGTTGAGAACATCGCCGACTTCATCTCGGCCTACATCATCGGCAATCTGTTGCAGATGGCGTTCCGGTTCTGGGCGTTTCGGCGCTGGGTCTTCCCCGACGAGTTCGGCCGCAGCGACGACGCTGCGCTCAGTGCGACTCTGGAGACCGGTGCGCTCGCCGAAGCCCTCGAGGACGCCGAATTGGACGGCGGCCCGGATACCGGTGTGGTGACACTGTTCCGGCGGCCTGCGTCTCAGCCGCCGACGGACGGGCTGTCGAAGACTTCGTGATACAACAGCGCGTGGACCTGTTCCACCCGCGGAATGTCGTAGAACTCCAACGGTTCCTGTGACGCCGACTCGATGACCAGGGTGCCGGTGCGCAGTATCCGGTCGATGAACCCGTGGACGAATTCCACACTGTTGATGCGTGCCAATGCGATGTCGATGCCGCTGCGGGTGAGCAACCCGTGCCGGAACATCACCCGGCGGTCGGTGATGACGAAGTGGGTGGTCAACCAGTTCAGGTACGGCAGGACCGCCAGCCAGCCGACCACCACCAGCCAGATCGCCCCGATCACCCCGACGACGACGTTCTTGGCGGTGGGATCCCAGGCGAGGGGGTTGACGATCCCCGCCAGGAAGCCGGCGCCGGCGGTGACCAGCAGGAGGGCCAGAATCGGCCCGATCAGCCGCTTGACGTGCGGGTGGCGGTGCAGCACCACATGTTCGTCGTCGGCCAGCACGCTCTCGGGGTAACCCACGACCGGCCCTAATTCGGCCGCAGCCGGGTGACGTCGCCGGCCGATACCGTCACGGTTTGGCCGCCGGTGTCGATGACAAGCCGCCCCGTCTCGTCGATGGCCTGCGCGACGCCTTCCACCCGCTGCTCGCCCGGCATGTCGGCGCGTACCCGCTCGCCCAGCGTGCAGCTGTGCCGCCGGTAGTCCGCGGCCAGTGCGTCATCGGCCCCGCCGGCCGTTCGCCAGGCCGAGATCCGCGCCGCGAGGTGACGAAGTACTTTGTCCGCCAAGATATTCCGGTCGAGCACTGAGGAACCGAGCATCGCCAGCGAGACGGCGGCCGGGTCCGGCGCCTCGTCGGCGGTCATCGTCACGTTCAGGCCGAGCCCGACGACGATGACGGGTTTCGGGGGTTGCTTGGGCGTGGCCACCTCGGCGAGGATTCCGGCCAGCTTGCCGTCTTTGGCGATGACGTCGTTGGGCCACTTCAGCCCGACCTGCAGGCCGGCCTCCGCGAGCGCGTCAGCCACCGCGACGCCGGTGGCCAGTGTCAGCCAGCCCCATCCCGACGTAGGCACGGTGTCGGCGGCGACCCCGACCGACAGTGCGAGCTGGCTGCGCGGTGGGGCGCTCCACTGCCTGCCGTGCCGGCCGCGGCCGGCGGTCTGGTGATCGGCCAGCAGCACCGCCCCGTCGATGTCGCCACCCGCCGCGGCGCGGGCCAGCAGGTCGGCGTTGGTGGAGCCGGTTTCGGCGATGACGTCCAGGCTGCGCCAGGGCAGGCCGGGTCCGGCCAGTCCGTCGCGCAGCACGGTGGCGTCCAGCGGCGGCCGGGGCGGCTGAGATTCCATTTCGCCAGCCTACGGGCGGTGGCGTGGCCGTACCGGTTGAAACGCCCGGCCGCGGGGTATGCGGATTGCAGATGTTGAGGAGGTGATCGCCATGGTCACCAGGGGGTTACGGCGACGAGTTCACCGTCGTCGCAGCACACAGTCGGTCGCCGTGTCGCTGACCAGTCGGTTCTTCGTGAAGAACGTGGTACGCGCCTGGGCGATCCGGCCTGACCTCGCCTGGCCGTTCGCGTCGGTCGACCGGTTCGCCGGTCTGGTGCCGTACGGCGGTTCCGCCGAGGTCCTGCGCGTCCGTCTGAGTCATTGTGTGGCCGAGCGGATTCAGGCAGCGGGAACCTCGGCGCAACAGGCGATTCTCTATCTGCACGGCGGCGCGTTCCTCACCTGTGGACTCAATACTCACCGTTCGCTGGCAGCGCGGCTGTCGAGGGCCGCCAATGCCTGCGTGCTCAACGTCGGCTATCGAATGTTGCCCTCGCACCGGATGTCCGATGCGATCGAAGACGCCCTGAGCGGGTTACGCTGGCTGCTCCGTCACGGCTATTCCCCGGAACAGATTGTGGTTGCCGGGGATTCGGCTGGGGGCTATCTGGCCTTCATGACCGTCTTGGCCGCCCAGCATTCGGAGAAGGTGAAACCCGCGGGCATAGCCGTTATCTCACCGTTCACCGACGCCAATCCGGCAGCGAAGCTGCGCCACCGCAATGCGGACCGATGCGCGATGTTCCCGTGCGGGGCGCTGTCGGTGTTCAGCCGTTATCTGCTCCGCGCCCGCGCCGCGTCGCCGGTGGATGCCGACCTGTCGTCGCTGCCGCCGGTGACCATCCACGCCAGCTCCGACGAACTGTTGCTGCCCGATGCCGAAATCATGGCCCAGCGTTTGGATACCGCCGGCGTCCGGTGCGATCTGCACCTGTGGGACGGCCAGATTCACGACTTTCCTCTGGCGGCCGACGTGCTCCCCGAAGGCCGGCGGGCCATCCGCTACATCGGCGAGTTCGTCCAGCAGGTCACCGAGGACCAAAGCCCTCCACACCTGACCGCCGCATAGCCCGGGCCAGGGAACGCGCATGCCTCCCCATACCGGCCCACGGGTCGTCGCGTTCGACCATTCGCTTGGATACGTCGCGCAGTGTAAACAGATCCGAACGCATGCCGCGATCCTCGAGCTCGTCCCACTCCAGCGGGGTGGCGACCGGCGCACCTGGACGTGCCCGTACCGAGTACGGCGCTACCGCCGTCTGCCCGTAGACATTTCGCATGACGTCGACGTATAGGCGGCCGCCGCGGCCGCTCTTTCGGATCTCACTCGTGCGGTGCGCCGGATCGTCGTCGACGACGGCTTGTGCAACAGCACGGGCGAACTCGCGAGCGGTGTCGAAGTCGGCGCTACCGCGCACCGGCGCGACGACGTGCAGGCCGCGCGAGCCCGTCGTCTGCACGTAGGGCGTCAGCTCCAGCGCCCGGAGCACCTCGGCGATGGCTCGGGCGGTGTCGCGCAGCACCGCGAAGTCATCGCCCGCCGGATCCAGGTCGAACACCAACCGGTTCGGAACATCCAAGTGCGGCTTGCGCGACAACCACGAATGCAGGGTTACGCAGTCCTGATTGGCGGCCCACACCAGAGCTTCGCGCCGCCGGACCACCGGATGCACGACGGTGCCGGTACCGGACTTCCGGGCGACCTCGGCACGGTCTATCCAGTCGGGCAGCGACGTGGCGAAGTTCTGCTGAATGAATCCCTCCTCCTCGATGCCGCCGGGGAATCGCGTCAGAGTGAGTGGACGACCATCCAGGTGCGGCACCATGACGGGCGCTATCTCGCGGTAGTAGTCGACGAGGTCGTTCTTGGTGAGCGCGGCGTGGGTGGCTGACGCAGGGAACAGCACCCGATCCGGGTGGGTGATCGCAACGTCGGGCTTCATCAGGACTGCGTACCCGCGGACCCTGGACGGGTAAACCAAACCTCGTTTATCACTGTATTCACTTGTGTCACTGTGGTTTTGGCGTCTGCGCGTGTCGGTGGGCGCCGCTACAATTAGCACATGTGTTCGAGTGATCGGGAGACAGTGGTCGAAGCGTTCGACGCCCTGTCGGCCGATCTGGACCGGGCACTGGAGTTGGACTTCTCCGCCCTGACCCCGCGAGAATGCCTGGACCTGCTGAAGCGCTGCGAAACCCTGCGCCGGCGCCTGCCCGCCGTCGAGCATCCCCTGGTCAACCTCCTGGCCGCCACCGACCCCGCCGAGATCGGCGGCAAACCCAACTGGGTCCTCGCCGATGCCCTGCGCATCACCCGCAGTGACGCCAAACGCCGGATCGACGACGCCGCCGACCTGGGGCCACGACGCGCCCTGACCGGCGAACCGCTGGAGCCGCTGCTGCCGGTGGTGGCCGCCGCCCAACGCAACGGACGCCTCGGCACCGGCCACGTGATCGTCATCCGCTCCTTCTTCGACTACCTACCCACCGACATCGATGCAGGCACCCTGGCCCAGGCCGAGGCGCATCTGACCGAACTGGCCGGCGGATGCCGCCCGGATGAATTAGCGAAGCTGGCCCAACGCCTCGCCGATCACCTGCACCCCGACGGCGACGAACCCGACGAACGCGCCGAACAACACCGAGCCCAACGCCGCGGCATCACCCTGGGCCCCCAAGACCGTGACGGCATGACCGCGATCACCGGCCACCTCGACCCGGCAGCACGCGCCGCCCTCGACGCCGTCCTGGCCCGCTGGGCCGCACCCGGCATGTGCAACCCCGACGACGACACCCCCTGTCACTCGGGCACCCCATCACAGGCCCAGATCGACGCCGACCGCCGCAGCGCGGCCCAACGCAACCACGACGCCCTGGCGGCCATGGCCACCAACCTGCTGGCCTCCGGCGAACTCGGCAGCCACCACGGACTGCCCGCCACCGTCGTGGTCTCCCTCAGCCTCGCCGAACTGCAATCCGCCGCCGGCAAAGCCACCACCGCCGGCGGCACCTGGCTACCCGTCCGCGACCTCATCGCCCTGGCCTCGAAGGCCCACCACTACCTACGCATCTACAACGGCGCCAAAGAAATCGCGCTCTTTCACACCAAACGCCTCGCCAACCCCGGCCAACGACTGGTGCTCTACGACAAAGAACGCGGCTGCACCCACCCCGGCTGCACCGTGCCCGCCCAACTCACCGAAGTCCACCACAACAACGACTACGCACACACCCGCCGCACGGACATCAACGACCTCACCCTGCGCTGCCGCCCCCACCACCGACTACTCTCCCACGGCTGGCAAACCCGCAAACGCCACAACGGCATCACCGAAACCCTGCCCCCAACCCACCTCGACCACGGCCAACCACGCACCAACACCTACCACCACCCCGAAAAACTGCTACGCGACAGCGAACCCCGAGAAGACGACGACGTGCCGTAACCGGTCCGGTCGGGCGATCCGAGGGCCCACACTTTAAGATCGTTTCTTATGACTAGCGTTTCCGACGCCCATGTAGAGGCCCGAGCCGATCACGTCGTCGACCTCCACACCACCGCAGGCAAGCTCGCCGACCTCAAGCGCCGTACCGAGGAGACCCTGCACCCGGTCGGTGAGGCCGCGGTGGACAAGGTGCATGCCAAGGGCAAGCTGACCGCCCGCGAGCGGGTCTACGCCCTGCTGGACGAGGGGTCGTTCGTCGAGCTCGACGCGCTGGCCAAGCACCGCAGCACCAACTTCGGCCTGGGCGACAAGCGTCCTCTCGGCGACGGTGTGGTCACCGGTTACGGCACCATCGACGGCCGCGAGGTCTGCATCTTCAGCCAGGACGCCACCGTGTTCGGCGGCAGCCTCGGCGAGGTCTACGGCGAGAAGATCGTCAAGGTTCAGGAGCTGGCCATGAAGACCGGCCGCCCGCTGATCGGCATCAACGACGGCGCCGGCGCCCGCATCCAGGAGGGCGTCGTCTCGCTCGGCCTCTACAGCAAGATCTTCCGCAACAACATCCTCGCCTCCGGAGTGATCCCGCAGATCTCGCTCATCATGGGCGCGGCCGCCGGCGGCCACGTCTACTCCCCCGCGCTGACCGACTTCATCGTGATGGTCGACCAGACCAGCCAGATGTTCATCACCGGCCCCGACGTGATCAAGACCGTCACCGGTGAGGACGTCACCCAGGAGGAGCTCGGCGGCGCCCACACCCACATGGGCAAGTCGGGTACCGCGCACTACGTCGCCTCCGGCGAGCAGGACGCCTTCGAGTACGTCCGCGACCTGCTGAGCTACCTGCCGCCGAACAACTACGCGGACCCGCCGCGCTACCCGGCTGCTGCGGTTGAAGGTGCCATCGAGGACAACCTCACCGCCGAGGACATCGAACTCGACACCCTGATCCCGGACTCGCCGAACCAGCCGTATGACATGCACGAGGTCATCACCCGGATCCTCGACGACGACGAGTTCCTGGAAGTCCAGTCCGGTTACGCCCAGAACATCGTCGTCGGCTTCGGCCGTATCGAGGGCCGCACCGTCGGCATCGTGGCTAACCAGCCCACCCAGTTCGCCGGCTGCCTGGACATCAACGCCTCGGAGAAGGCCGCCCGGTTCATCCGGACCTGCGACTGCTTCAACATCCCGATCGTGCTGCTGGTGGATGTGCCCGGCTTCCTGCCCGGCACCGAGCAGGAGTACAACGGCATCATCCGGCGCGGCGCCAAGCTGCTCTACGCCTACGGTGAGGCCACCGTCGCCAAGATCACCGTCATCACCCGCAAGGCCTACGGCGGCGCGTACTGCGTCATGGGCTCCAAGGAAATGGGCGCCGACGTCAACGTGGCCTGGCCCACCGCACAAATCGCCGTGATGGGCGCGTCCGGCGCGGTCGGGTTCGTCTACCGCTCTCAGCTGTCGGAGGCCGCCAAGAACGGCGAGGACGTCGACACGCTGCGGCTGCAGCTGCAACAGGAGTACGAGGACACTCTGGTGAACCCGTATGTCGCCGCTGAGCGCGGCTACGTCGACGCGGTGATCCCGCCGTCGCACACCCGCGGCTACATCGCGACCTCGCTGCGGCTACTGGAACGCAAGATCGTCCAGCCGCTGCCCAAGAAGCACGGGAACATTCCGCTATGACGGACGAGACACCGGCAGCGGCCGACGAGCAGCGGGCCGCCGAGCCGCACATCCAGGTGCTGCGGGGCAACCCCAGCGATGCCGAGATCGCGGCTCTGGTCGCGGTGCTGGGCGCGGCCGGCGGCGGCAGCAGCGCCGAAGCCGGTGTGCAAGACCGCAACCTGTGGGGCCACCCGGTCGACAAGCTGCGCTATCCGCTGATCAGCTGGCAGCGCATCACCCTGCTTGAGCGCACCCACATGCGCCGGTGACGAGGCCGAGCGCCAGCGAGGCGGAGAATATCCGGCGCCGAAAGCACCGCCGGTGACCCGACTGGTCCTGGGCTCCGCCTCGTCCGGCCGGCTGGCCGTACTGCGCGGCGCCGGGATCGAGCCGCTGGTGGTGGTCTCGGGCGTCGACGAGGACGCCGTCATCGCCGAGCTGGGCCCCGATGCCCCCGCCGGGCAGGTGGTGGTCGCACTGGCCAAGGCCAAGGCCGAGGCGGTCGCCGCCGACCTGACCACAGACCTGGCCGGCGATTGCATTGTGGTGGGCTGTGATTCGATGCTGGAGCTCGACGGTCGGCTGCGCGGCAAGCCCGAATCCGCCGACGCCGCTCGCGCCCAATGGAACTCGATGGGCGGACGGGTCGGGACATTGCACACCGGGCACTGCGTACTGCGACTGCGCGACGGCGCCGTAGTCCAGTCCGAAGCCCAAGTGGGTTCCACCACAGTGTTTTTCGCCCAACCGTCGGCAATAGACCTGGATCACTACATCGGCAGCGAAGAGCCGCTGTGGGTGGCCGGGGCGTTCACGATCGACGGTCGTGGCGGCTGGTTCGTCGACCGCATCGAGGGCGATTCGTCCAATGTGATCGGCTTGAGCCTGCCGTTGCTGCGCCGGCTGCTACAGGCGACCGGCGTGTCGATCGCCCAACTGTGGGCGTCGAACCCCCGCAGCGTTGAGTAGGCTCGACACCGTGCCAGTACCTGCCGATCCCAGCCCCGCCCTGCAGTCCTACGCCCACCCGGAAAGGTTGGTGACAGCCGACTGGCTTGCCGGGAATCTGGGCAAACCCGGTCTCGTCGTGGTGGAGTCCGACGAGGACGTATTGCTCTACGACATCGGCCACATTCCCGGTGCGGTCAAGATCGACTGGGTCACCGACCTCAACGACTCCCCGGTCCGCGACTACATCAACGGCGAGCAGTTCGCCGACCTGATGAACCGCAAGGGCATCTCGCGGGACGACACGGTGGTGATCTACGGCGACAAGTCGAACTGGTGGGCCGCCTACGCGCTGTGGGTGTTCACCCTGTTCGGCCACCAGGACGTGCGACTGCTCGACGGCGGTCGTGACCTGTGGGTGTCCTCGGGCCGCGAGACCACCCTGGACGTGCCGTCGAAGACCACGACCGGCTACCCCGTCGTCAAGCGCAACGACGCCCCGATCCGCGCCTACAAGGACGACGTGCTCCAGATCATCGGCAAACAGCCGCTGATCGACGTCCGCTCGCCGCAGGAGTACACCGGCGAACGCACCCACATGCCGGACTACCCGGAGGAGGGTGTGCTGCGCGGCGGTCACATCCCCACCGCGGTGTCCATCCCGTGGAGCAAGGCCGCCGACGAGGCCGGGCGGTTCCGCAAGCGCGAGGAGCTCGACGCCCTCTACGGCTTCCTGAAGCCCGGGGACAAGCCCGTCGCCTACTGCCGGATCGGGGAACGCTCCAGTCACACCTGGTTCGTATTGACCTATCTGCTCGGATTGCCTGACGTCCGCAACTACGACGGCTCCTGGACCGAGTGGGGCAACACCGTGCGGGTGCCCGTCGTCGACGGTGAAGCACCGGGAGCCGTGCCGGCCTGATGAGCCTGCCGGAGGGATTGGCGCAGGTGGTGTCCGACTTCGCCGAGGTCGAGGGACAGGACAAGCTGCAACTGCTGCTGGAATTCGCCGATGAGCTCCCCGCGCTCCCCGACGACCTGGTCGAATCGGCGATGGAACCGGTGCCCGAGTGCCAGTCACCGCTGTTCCTGCATGTCGATGCCGATGACCGTCAACGGGTGCGGCTGTACTTCAGCGCGCCCGCCGAAGCCCCCACCACTCGGGGTTTCGCATCGATCTGGGCGGCGGGCCTCGACGGACAGCCGGCCGACGTCATCTTGGGCGTGCCGGAGGACTTCGCCTCCCGTCTCGGTCTGGCCGCGTTGATCAGCCCACTGCGACTGCGCGGCATGTCGGCCATGCTGACCAGGATCAAGCGGCGGTTGCGTACGACGTAAGGGGCACCCGGAAGAGGTTCCGCGGTCGCGCCTTACACTGCTGTGAACTACATTCTTAAAGACATTTCTTAAACATGCCATCAGGAGGGCCAGTGGCGAACCATGCCAGCTCGAAGATCTCCAAGGTGCTCGTCGCCAATCGCGGGGAGATCGCAGTCCGGGTGATCCGTGCCGCTCGCGACGCAGGACTGCCCAGCGTGGCTGTGTACGCCGAACCCGACGCCGACGCGCCGCACGTCCGGCTGGCCGACGAGGCGTTCGCACTGGGTGGGCAGACCTCGGCCGAGTCGTATCTGGTGTTCGAGAAGATCCTCGACGCCGCGGCGCAGTCCGGCGCGAACGCCATCCACCCCGGCTACGGGTTCCTCTCGGAGAACGGCGACTTCGCCCAGGCCGTGATCGACGCCGGTCTGATCTGGATCGGGCCGAGCCCGCAGTCCATCCGCGACCTCGGCGACAAGGTCACCGCCCGTCACATCGCGGCCCGCGCCAAGGCGCCGCTGGTGCCGGGCACCCCTGACCCGGTCAAGGACGCCGACGAGGTGGTGGCCTTCGCCAAGGAGCACGGCGTGCCGGTGGCGATCAAGGCCGCGTTCGGCGGCGGCGGTCGCGGCATGAAGGTGGCCCGCAGCATCGAGGAGATCCCCGAGCTGTTCGAGTCGGCCACCCGTGAGGCGGTCTCGGCGTTCGGCCGCGGCGAGTGCTTCGTCGAGCGTTACCTGGACAAGCCGCGCCACGTCGAGGCCCAGGTCATCGCCGACATGCACGGCAACGTCGTCGTCGCCGGCACCCGCGACTGCTCGCTGCAGCGCCGCTTCCAGAAGCTCGTCGAGGAGGCGCCGGCACCGTTCTTGACCGACGCACAGCGCAAGGAGATCCACGAGTCCGCCAAGCGGATCTGCAAGGAGGCCGGCTACTACGGCGCCGGCACCGTGGAGTACCTGGTGGGCCAGGACGGCCTGATCAGCTTCCTGGAGGTCAACACCCGTCTGCAGGTGGAGCACCCGGTCACCGAGGAGACCTCGGGCATCGACCTGGTCCGCGAGCAGTTCCGGATCGCCAACGGCGAGACCCTCGACATCACCGAGGACCCGGAGCCGCGCGGGCACTCCATCGAGTTCCGCATCAACGGCGAGGACGCCGGCCGTGGCTTCCTGCCCGCCCCCGGCCCGGTCACCCGCTTCGACCCGCCGACCGGCCCCGGCATCCGGATGGACTCCGGCGTGGAGACCGGCTCGGTGATCGGCGGCCAGTTCGACTCGATGCTGGCCAAGCTGATCGTCACCGGCGCCACCCGCACCGAGGCCCTGGAGCGCGCCCGTCGCGCCCTGGACGAGTTCCACGTCGAGGGCCTGGCCACGGTCATCCCGTTCGACCGCGTGGTGGTTCGCGACCCGGCGTTCATCGGCGACGAGAACGGCTTCACCGTGCACACCCGCTGGATCGAGACCGAGTTCGAGAACAACATCGAACCCTTCACCGCCGGCGAGCCCCTCGACGAGGAGGACGCGCAGCCGCGGCAGAAGGTGGTCGTCGAGGTCGGCGGCCGTCGCCTGGAGGTCTCGCTGCCGGGTGATCTGGCGCTGGGCGGCGGCGGGGGTGCCGGAAGTGGAGCCAGCGGTGTACTCAGAAAGAAGCCCAAGGCCCGCAAGCGTGGCGCGCACGGCGGAGCGGCGGCTTCCGGTGACGCCGTGACCGCGCCCATGCAGGGCACCGTGGTGAAGGTGGCCGTCGAGGAGGGCCAGGAGGTCGCCGCCGGTGACCTGGTCGCCGTCCTGGAGGCGATGAAGATGGAGAACCCGGTCACGGCCCACAAGGACGGCACCGTCACCGGCCTGGCAGTGGAGGCCGGCGCGGCCATCACCCAGGGCACGGTGCTCTGCGAGATCAAGTAGTCACAGCGACAATCGGCCCGTGGCATCTGCTGATGCCACGGGCCGATGTGCGCCGCGGGTGAACTTCCGGGTCGCCCGCTGCGCCGCGGGGGTCTACCTGCGGTGGTGGGCGGCGTGGGCGGTGCGGTTCCGCCCGGCGAACATCCAGGTCACGCCGCCGACCGCGAGTACAAGTACCGCGATCCCGAAGCCCAGCGCCCAGCCCGCGCTGGCCTGCGCGGCAGCGCTCGCGAAGGCCACCAACGCCAACGCCGCCATCACCAGCATGGCCAGGCCCGGCATTTCGCGCCGGTCCTTGAACACCATGCCGGCCCGCGGCCGAGTGGTTCTCGCATCATCGATGGGGTTATCGGTATCGGTCATGAATCCGCTGTACCCCCTGCGCCACGCACCGAAACCGTTACCGTCCGTCTACCGTCCGTCACGCAGAGCGGTCAGCAGCGGTTCCGCGGCGTCGGCGAGGAATGCCTCCTGGGTCTCCCCGCCGATCTGGATCAGCGCGACATCGGTGAATCCGGCCTCTTGGTAGGCGCGCACCGCGTCGATGATCGGCTCCAGATCGGGTCCGCACGGGATGGCCTCGGCGACGTCCGCGGGCCGCACGAAGTGGGTGGCAGCCGCGAAGGCTGCCGGTGTCGGCAGCTCGGAGTTGACCAGCCATCCGCCGCCGAACCAGCGGAACTGCTCGTGCGCACGCTGCACCGCAGTATCCCGGTCGGGGTCCCAGCACACCGGCAGCTGCCCGATCACCCGGCCGCCTTCACCGAGCCCGGTCGCGTGGCGTGCGGTGTGCCAGGCGTGCACCAGATCCCTGTCGGGCCGCACCGCGATCAGATGGTCGGCTGCGGTGGCGAACCGCTCGATGCCCTTCTCTCCGGACATGGCGACAGCCAGAGCGACCGGAATCTCGGGGAGGTCCCAGAGCCGCGCTCCGTCGACCTGAAAATGCTCGCCACGCAATGTGACCGTCTCACCCATGAGCAGTTCGCGAATGATCTTGATCGCTTCACCGAGCATGGCCTGCCGGTGCGACGCGTTCGGCCAGCCGGCGCCTGTGACGATGTGCTCGTTGAGGTTCTCCCCGCTGCCCAGGCCCAGGGTGAACCGGCCATCGGCAAGGATCTGCAGCGTGGCGGCCTGCTGCGCCACCACGGCCGGGTGGTAGCGCATCGTCGGGCACGTCACGTAGGAGCACAGCCCCACCTGCTCGGTGGCGTGGGCGACCGCGCCCAGCACGGGCCAGGCATTGGGCGCGTGGCCCTGCGAGGTCAGCCACGGCGAGAAGTGGTCGCTGCAGACCTCGAAGTCGAACCCGCGTTCTTCAGCGTCCAGGGCGTAACGGACAAGGTCTTTGGGCCCGCTCTGCTCGGTCATCAAGGTGTAGCCGAACCGTGTCATGCTCACCCGGGTACCCACCGGTTCCGCCCTGAAACGACGGTCGTTTGCCCGTGGCCGCGCGGGGGAAAACCACGGGCGTGAGCATCGCATTGCCCCGCGCTGGGCCCTGGTTGCCGACTCCGGCCGGCCCGTTGTCCGCCGCAATCTTCGACCTTCTCCGCAGGCCAGCCGGCGTAGACCGATTCGATCCGTCTGTGGCCGACGCCGATCCGTACGGCCGGGACCTGCAACTGGCCTTGTATGTCTGCTACGAGTTGCACTACCGCGGCTTCGGCGACGTCGATCCCGACTGGGAATGGGATGCCACCTTACTGGAACTGCGCGCATGTCTGGAGCGAATGTTTCTCGATAGTGTGCGGCGTGGCGTCGGCCCGATACCTCCGGACGTTACCGTCGACACCGAAATGACCTCTGCGGCAACCGAGCCCGTGCACGGGACCGGCCCGTCCTGGCATCTGCGCGATCACGGCACGTGGGAGCAGGCCCGCGAGTACTTCGTGCACCGGTCGCTGTACCACCTCAAGGAGGGCGACCCGCATGCCTGGGCGATCCCGCGCCTGACCGGCCCGGCCAAGGCCTCGTTCGTCGCGGTCGAGTTCGACGAGTACGGCGCCGGCCGCGCCGCGCGGATGCACCAGCAACTGTTCGCCGATCTGCTCACCGCCGCCGATTTGGATGCTGAATACCTCGCCTACCTCGACGTTGTTCCCGCCGAGTCGCTGGCGGTGGTGAACCTGATGTCGCTGTTCGGCCTGCATCGCCGCTGGCTGGGCGCCGCCGTCGGACACTTCGCAGCAACGGAGATAACCTCCTCCCCCGGATCTGGTCGGCTGGTGGCCGGGCTGCGACGCATAGGCGCGCCGGAACCGTGCGTGACGTTCTATGCCGAGCATGTCGAAGCCGACGCGGTACACGAACAGGTCGTGCGCACCGATGTGATCGCTGACCTGCTAGATCATGAGCCGACCCTGGAGGCCGACGTGGTGTTTGGGATGCGGGCCCATGCCGTGGTCGAGGATCGACTCGCCGATGTCATGATGACGAACTGGTCAGCAGGGCGGTCGTCACTGCGCACGATCTGAAACATAAGGTTTCACTGGGTTTTTCCCGAATTTGTTACTCAAGTCTTTACCAACCGGAAGCCGCATCGGTAACGTCTGGATTCTCCGGTTGAGTTCACAGCCGCAGTGAACGTCCCGCGTTTTAGAGGTCGGAACAACTACGCTGACGTGATCCAACAGCACGATTCGTCGACTGATGGAGCCACCAGAATGACTACGAACAAGATTTCAGACAACGCCTTCGCCACCCCCGCAAGCGAAGCCACGCACGCATGGCAGAGCCACACCGCCGACTTCACCGTGCATTGGGGCCGGACTGGAGCGGTGCTGGCCGCGAACGGAGAGATCGACGCCGCCAACGCCGGCCCGTTCGCCGACTATGTCAAGCGCTGCTCCGACTGCTGCGAATGGCTGATCTTGGACCTGTCCGCATTGGCCTTCATTGGCACCGTGGGGTTTTCGGCGCTGCAGGCGATCAACGCCCGGTGCGCCAAAGGTCGGATACAACTGATGGTCATACCCGGCCTGGCGCTGACCACAGTGCTGCGGATCTGCGATCCCGATGGGCGGCTGCCACTGGTTAAGTCGCTGGAGGACGCACTGGCCGCCGTGCAGAAGTCCGGTCGGCCCCTGCACGCGGTGCACTGAACTCAGGCAGGCACGGCGTCCGTCGACCGGTCCCAAGCCCGATGCTTGGCCAGCTCGGCGGCGAACGCCTCGAAGAACGGCTCACCCAGGTCGCCGGCGGCCGCAGTCGTCGTCACCACACCGTGTGCGACGGTGACCGCGATGTCCTGGGCGAGTTGTTCGGCGACGCCGGCCGCGGGCAACAGCTCGACGCCGGCCCCGAACGCTCCGATCGCCTTGAGGTGCTTGTAGGCCTCGGTGATGAAGTGCATCGCATAACCGTCCGCGGACAGGGTGCGCATCGCATCCGGGCCGCAGGGCACCACCACCGCGTCGTAGAGCACCGAGGCCATCGTGGTGATCGCCCGGTCGACGGCGAGTTCCCCGCCTGAACCGCCGGCCAGGGAGCCTCCCGCGACGGGAGCCAGCACCTCGACAACAGCACCGCGCCGGCGCATCGCCTCGATGAAGCTCTGGGTACCGTCGACGTCGACACCGTCGGCGGCCAGCACCGCGATCTTGCGGCTTTCGACGCTTTCGGTTGCGGTGTTGAGCTGCGACAGTGCCGGTGAAACTGGGGCTTTATTCTGGGCGGCCTTCTCGCCGGTCTGTTCGCTAGGCACGGGCAGACCCAGCTTCTCGGCAACCTGGTTCGCCAAACCAGGGTCGATCCGGCTCAACTGATCGACAGCGCGCTCGCGGATCTCGACTGTTTCGCATTTCCCCAGCTCGAAGGCGTAGGCGGCGATGATGTGCTCGGCCTCCGGCGCCGACATGCTCCGGTAGAACATCCGGGCCTGGCTGTAGTGGTTCTGGAAGCTCGCGGCGCGCTTACGGATCTTCTCGCCGTCCACTTTCTCGGTGTAATGCCGGAACACGCCCTCGTCAGCCAATGCCGGGCAGCCGCCACCCACCGTGTTCTTGTAGTAACTGGACCTGCCCTGCGGAATTGCGTGTTGGCCGTAGCCGTCGTGCTGATTGGTGTGCACCTCGGCGACCGGCCGGTTGACCGGCAGCTGCGCGAAGTTGGGTCCGCCGAGCCGGATCAGCTGGGTGTCCAGGTAGGAGAAGTTACGGAACTGCAGCAGCGGGTCGTTGGTGAAGTCGATGCCCGGCACGAGATTGGCGGTGTGAAAAGCGACCTGCTCGGTTTCGGCGAAGAAGTTGTCCGGGTTGCGGTTGAGCACCATCTTGCCGACGGGTTGCACCGGAACCTGTTCTTCCGGAATGAGTTTCGTAGCGTCCAGCAAATCGAAGTCGAAGTTGTCCTCGTCGGCCTCGGCCACCAGCTGCACCCCCAACTCCCACTCCGGGTACTGACCTGCCTCGATGGCGTCCCACAGGTCGCGACGATTGAAGTCGGGGTCCTTGCCGGCAACCTTCTGGCATTCGTCCCAGATCAGCGAATGAACACCGAGTTTCGGCTTCCAGTGGAACTTCACGAAGGTTCCCTCGCCGGCAGCGTTGACGAGGCGGAAGGTGTGGACTCCGAAACCCTGCATCATCCGGTAACTGCGGGGCAGTGCCCGATCCGACATCAGCCACATGATGGCGTGCAGCGTCTCCGGCTGCAGCGCCACGAAGTCCCACAGGGTGTCGTGGGCGGACTGGGCCTGCGGAATCTCGTTGTCCGGCTCGGGTTTCACCGCGTGTACGAAATCGGGGAACTTGATGCCGTCCTGGATGAAGAACACCGGGAAGTTGTTGCCCACCAGGTCGTAGTTTCCCTGCTCGGTGTAGAACTTGGTGGCGAAACCGCGCACGTCACGGACGGTGTCGGCCGAACCGCGGAAGCCCGCCACCGTGGAGAACCGCACGAACACCGGGGTCGTGGTGCCCGGCGTGGTCAAGAACGGTGCCGCGGTGTATTCGGCGAGCGAATCGTCGTAGGGCTCGAAGTGGCCGTAGGCGCCCGACCCCCGGGCGTGCACCACCCGCTCGGGAATCCGCTCATGGTCGAAGTGGGTGACCTTCTCGCGGGCGTGAAAGTCCTCCAGCAGCGTCGGTCCGCGTTCGCCGACGCTCAGCGCGTCGTCGGTGTGGTCGACTCGCACGCCCTGTTGGGTGGTCAGATCGCCGATCTGCCGATCGGCCCGGTAGTCGTCGAGCTGTCGCTGCTTGGGGTCGCGATCGTCGGTTGCCACGGCATTTCCTCTCGTCCGGTATGGGGAGTTCCCCGGCTGGGTATCCCGGTCAGCACATCCGCAAACGAGAGAGGCAGGCCCGTGACTGACCAATCGGCGGTGTTGTTCGACGTCGACGGCACCCTGGTCGATTCCAACTATCTGCACGTACGCGCCTGGCGGCGCGCGTTCGCCGAGGCCGATATCGCGGTGGAGACCTGGCGTATCCACCGCGCCATCGGCATGGACGGATCCGCTCTGGTACGACTGCTGTCCAACGACGCACCCGCCCGTGTCCGCGAACGACTCAAGGATCTGCACGCTCGGTATTACCTGGAGTCGGCGGCGCTGCTGTCGCCGCTGCCGGGCGCCCGGCGGTTGCTGGAACGTGTGGCCGCTATGGGCCTTCCGGTGGTGCTGGCCACCTCCGCACCCGAGGACGAGCTGGCGGTGCTGCGCAAGGTACTCGACTGCGACGACGTGGTCACCGCGGTCACGTCGGCGTCCGACGTCGACGTCGCCAAGCCGGAGCCGGACATCATCGGGACAGCGCTGGAGCGCATCGGCGCACCCGCGCGGCGCGCGATATTCGTCGGCGACGCGGTGTGGGACGCGCAGGCATGTGTGCGCGCCGGCGTGCCTTGCATCGGCCTGCTCAGCGGCGGGGTCTCCCGCGATGAATTGCAAACCGCAGGCGCCACAGCGGCTTTCGACAATGCCGAGGATCTGCTGGCGCACCTGGACCGGACGCCGATCCCCGCCTTGGCCGACGGGCGCGACGGACATGGATGAGTCGGCGTTCTTGACCACCTGATCCGGGTGGTCAGCATCCTGCGACGCGCCGCGCTCCCGCGATCCGGCTACTTGCCGCGGACACGGCGGTTGTGCTTCTTGATCGCCGTGACCAGCTCCGCCTTCCGCATCGTCGAGCGGCCGTGAATGTCCAGCCGACGTGCGACATGCAGCAGATGCTGCTTGCTGGCGTTGGCATCGACACCCTCAGCACTCGGCCCCGAAGCATTCGGGCCGCCGCTGGCCGCGCGCTTGTCCGATGGGCCGCGCTTCCTCTTGGGCTCCCAGTGGTCGCCGACCTTCTCGAAACTGTGCTTGAGCGCCGCGTAGGCGACCCGGTGGGCGCGCTGCTCGCTGCCGTACTCCTTGGCGGCCGCGTCGTGCGCTTTGGCGAAGGTGCGCTGCGCTTTGCTGCCGGAGCGCTGCAGGGTACTGGGCAACTCGCTGCGCTTGGCGGTGCCGCTCTTCGTCGTCTTGGGCATGAGGCCTCCATTCAGCAGTGCGTGCTGGGTACCCGCCCCGCGCGTCCGGAAACCACCACATCCGCCTCAGCGGCGCCGGGCGGCCAGTACACCGGCCCCGGCCATCCCCAACGCGGTCGCCGCCCCCGCCACAAGCCCGGCATGCCGGGCCGCCCAGATCTGCGGGCCGTGCACATGCGAGGAGTCGTCGAACACACCGCGCGCCCCGTGATCACTGCCCGGCCGGTCGTCCAGCGGCTGCCACAGGTTGTACGGGCCCTCACCGGGCGCCCTTTCGCCGGTCTGTTGCGACTCGTATCCGGTGCGCGCCAGGTAGCGGTCGAGCAGCGGCGCGGCGAGCTTCTGCGCCAGCAGGGTGGCGGCGGTGCTGGCGCCCACCCAGCGCTGCTTGCGGCGCGGATGATCGGCGGCGTGCAACACCGCGCGGGCAACCAACTGCGGTTGATAGATCGGCGGAACCGGCTGCGGATGACGGGGCAGCCTCGACAACACCCAGGAGAACTGCGGGGTGTTGACGGCCGGCATCTGGGCGACTGTGATGTTGACCCCGGAGCCGTCGTGCAGCAGCTCGCAGCGCACCGATTCGGTGAACCCGTTGATGGCGTGTTTGGCGCCGCAGTACGCCGACTGCAGCGGGATCGACCGCTCTCCGAGCGCGGAGCCCACCTGCACGATGGTGCCGTGACCGCGGGGCTTCATCCTTGCCAGCGCCGCCATGGTGCCGTAGACGAATCCGAGGTAGCACACCTCGGTCACCCGCTTGAACTCCTCGGGGCTGATCTCGGTGAACGGCGCGAATACCGAGGCGAATGCGACGTTGATCCAGACGTCGATCGGGCCGAGTTCCGCCTCCACCCGATCGGCGGCGGTTTCGAGCGCCGCGTGGTCGGCGACGTCGGTGGGAAGAGCCAGCGCGGTCCCGCCGGCGTCTTCGACATCGCGCGCCGCGCCCCGCAATCCGGCCTCGCCGCGGGCGAGCAGTGCCACCCTGGCCCCGCGGCGCCCGTAGAGTTGCGCGACGGCGCGCCCGATCCCGGCACTGGCGCCGGTGATGACGACGGTTCGAGTCATGACTGAACCCCTTTCTGTCCGACCCTCTTTCCGGCCAGCCGCTCGGCAAGCCGCGACGCCAGCGCCATGATGGTCAGCGCGGGATTGGCCGAGCCCTGCGTCGGAAACACCGATCCGTCGGCGATGAAGACGTTCGGCACGCCCCACATCCGGTGGTCGGCGTCGACGACGGAGTTCTCCGGAGCGGTGCCCATCCGGGCGCCGCCGATCAGGTGGGCGTAACGCCGGATCGTCAGCACATCCTGGGCGCCGGCCGCGTGCAGGATGTCGGTGATCACCTGGGTGGAGTACTCCATGTTGGCCTTGTCGTTATCGCAGCGGGTGTAGTCCATCCGGGCCACCGGGATTCCGTGGCAGTCGGTTTCGTCGGCCAGCGTGATCCGGTTGTCCGGCAGCGGCAGCAGTTCGTTGAGCACCCCGATGGTGCTCCAGTGGTTGTAGTCGCGCATGTATTCGCGCATCGCGCGCCCCCAATGGCCGTCGGCGAGTACGTGTTCCGACCAGCCTATCGGCAGCGGTGACACGGTCTGAATGGAGAAGCCGCGGGCGAATCCGCGGCCGGTGTCGGTCTCGTAGAACTGTTCGCTGGTCACCTGCGGGGGCGGCGCCTTGTACATCCGCAGCTCCTGCGACCAACGCCCCGCCGCCTGGGAGGCACCCTGCACCATGACGTAGCGCCCGACCTGATCGGTGTTGTTGCCCAGGCCGTGCCGGTGGCGGGGGCTGGCCGAATTGAGCAGCAGCCGTGGAGTTTCGATGGAATACCCGGCAATGGCGACGGTCTTGGCGCGTTGCAGCTGCTCGGTCCCGTGGCCGTCGTGATAGACGACTCCGTGGGCGGCCCCGGCGTCGTCGAGTTCTACTCGGGTGGCCATGCAGTCGGCGCGGATCTCCACACCGTGCGCCAACGCGTCGGGCAGGTGGGTGACGTACGGGCTGGCCTTGGCGTTGACCTTGCAGCCCTGCAGACAGTAGCCGCGGTAGATGCAGTGCGGCCGATTTCCGAAGGTGCCGTTGACGATTCCCACCGGTCCGACCCGCATCTCGATTCCCAGGTTGCGCGCACCCTCCCACAGCTTCGACGCGGCGCCGGAGATCGGGTGCGGCGACGACGGATAACGATGCGGATAGCCCCACGGCCAGTTCTGCCCGGCCACCGGGAGTTCGGCCTCGAGCACCTCGTAGTGGCGCCGGATGTCGGAGTAGTCGATCGGCCAGTCCGCGCCGACGCCATCGAGGCTGGCGGTGCGCAGGTCGCTGGGGTGGAACCGCGGGCAGTAACCGGCATAGTGCACCATCGAGCCGCCGACCCCACGGCCGGAGTTGTTCTTGCCCAACTCGATCGGGTCGTCGCCGCCGATGATGCGCTTCTGCGTCCAGTACAGCGGGTGCGAACCGGCTTCGTCGGACACCCAGTCGGCGTCGGGATGCCAGAACGGGCCTGCCTCGATGATCACGACGCGCCACCCGGCGCGCGCCAGGCGCTGCGCCAGCACTGATCCCCCAGCGCCGGCGCCGACCACCACCAGATCGACGTCGTCGTCGGTTGCGTAGCGGCGCATGGTCTCTTCGCCGGGCAGGGCGCGTGACTGCACATCCAGCAGGAACCGCGAGTCGTTGTCGGGTGGGCCCAGCGATCCCTTGAGCAGACCCCGCCAGAAGTCGCCCACTATTCCCCCTCTTCCTGCACGAGTTCCACCGGATCCTTGTCGAGGGCGCCGCGGGTCTCGAAGGGTTCCCGGGCCGCTGCCGGTCCGCTCGGTCCGCCCAGCCGCATGAAGCCACGCGGGTACGCGGGGCCTCCGAACCCGATCTCGTTCCACGCCCACGGGTGTGAATAGAACGCCGACAACGTCATCCGCATGCACACCGACCAGGCGCGGCTCACGTTCAGCTGCGCCCAGCTGCCGCCACGCAGACGCGCCCGACAGAACTGATCGACCAACGCCAGCTGGGTGGCGACCTCGGCGGCGGCGAACGATTCCTTGCCGTACCGCTCCCGCGCCGCCTCATCCAATCCGCAGAGCACCAACCGCCAGGTCTGCCGGTCGTCGGGCATGTCGGCGTACTGGTAACCGTCGAGCTGCCCATCGGCCAGCTTGGCGTCGACGAATTCGGCCACCGGCACCCGCGGTTCGCGGTCCTGGGCCAGCACGATGTCGCAGAACGCACGCAGCGTTGGCTCCTCGGCGACGGTGAAGAACCGCAGCGGCCCCGGCGGCTCCAGCCGGGCCAGCACCACCTGTCTGGTGGCCTCGTCCCAGCTGTCGGTGGTGGTGAGCACGTCGAAATCGGGGTAGCGCCCGATCATCTGCGGCGTGATGCCCCGGCGCTGCCTGGGCAGCCACGAGGGGTGCGGGGGCTGGCGGTCGGCCCGCAGGTTGGGCAGGTGGTGGGGGCGGGAGGTGTCGGCCATGGCCTGGCGCAAGCTCAGGGTTCGCGGCGCAGCACCGCAGCCAGCAGGCCCATCCCGCCGACCATCGCCATCAGGCCAGGCGCCGCGATCGGCGGCCCCATCGGAATGTTGTAACTGGCCATCCGCCAGCCGCCGGGCCTGCGGGCCACGCCGCGGGCATGCAGGTACTCACCGAGCAGGCCGTTGGCGGCGTACATCGCGGCGGTCAGGGGCAGCCAGCGTTTGGCCCAGCGGCGGGAGAACACACCGCCGATTCCGGCGACCACCACCGGCGGCGTGACCAGTACCGGGCTCCACATCCATTTGTTCCCGAATCCGGCTTTGTAGTGCTCCAAGTAGATCTCGGCAGTGGTCACGACCGCGGCGAACGCCGTCATCGCCGACAGCGACCTCTCGAAACGGCCGTGTGCGACATTGCACAGCATCCGATCGACGACGTCGCCCGCCTCGCCGATCCACTCGGCGTGGCTACCGCGCCGCAGATCGGATTCGCCGTTGCCGAGCAACATCATCCGCGCACTCCGTTCCTGAAGTCCCTGAAATGTTTCACCGATTCCCGCGCCTACCCCGCCACCGCCACCGCCAAACATCGCGCCGGCGGTGGCGAACCGCGAGGTTTCGACAACGGCAAGATCGGGAACTGAATGAGATACAGGCCGGCCCGTTGAACTATGCCGGTTTCAATCCGGTCGTGACGGATTGTCATTTACCGCAACCCAGTTCACGGAGCGCGGTCGGTTCGATTGTCTGAAGAAGGGGATTCGTTGATGATTGGTCTCGGAGTGATCCTGATAATTCTGGCGCTCGTTCTCAAGGTCAACGTGTTGTGGACGATCGGAGTCATTCTGCTGGTTGTCGGTGCGGCGCTGTGGATTCTGGGCGCCATCGGTCGCCCGGTCGCCGGCCGACGCTACTGGTATTGACCTGAGCGTCTGGTCCTGATTCGAGCGTCGTCACCGACGCCGCGGGCTGCCGGTTGGAGGTGCACAGCGCTAAACTGAACAGGTTCTGCAGCCCATTCCCGTTGGATGACAGGGGCACATGCGATGACTGTCGCTGTCGAAGATGGCGGATCGTTGCGGCATATCGCGATGTTCTACCGGTCGCCGAAGGAGTATCTGGACTGTCTGGCGCCCTTCGTCGCCGATTCCGTCAGCGCCGGCTTCCCCGTTCTGGTGGCGGTGCCCGAGCCGGGTCTCGCACTGCTGCACGATGCCCTCGCCGACATCACCAGCCCCGGCAAGCCCGCCACCCTGACCGACATGAGCCGGGTGGGACGAAACCCGGGGCACATCCTGGGTGGCGTGTTGGGCACCTTTGCCGCCCAACACCCGACGGGTCCGGTGCGCTTGGTGGGCGAGCCGGTCTGGAATGGCCGATCCAAGCTGGAGTATCCGGCCTGCGTGCAGCACGAAGCGCTGGTCAATCAGGCATTCGCCGGCCGGGACATCACGGTGCTGTGCCCTTATGACGCAACGCATCTGGACTCCGACATCCTCGTCGACGCGGAGGTCACCCACCCGCGCCTGACTGGACCCGGGGTTCCGGAGCGAACCAGTCCTGGTTTCGCCCCCGACGCGGCGTGGGCTCGCTACAACGAGCCGCTGCCCAGCAGTCCGACCGCAGCGAGCTATACGCTGCACCGACTTACCGATCTGGCCGGCGCGCGGCAGTTCTCCGCCAAGTACGCCCGCTGGTTCGGCTTCTCCCCCACCGACATCGCCGATCTGCAACTGATCGTCAACGAATTGGCCTCCAACAGTCTGCAGCACGGCCGCGGGCCGTGCACGCTGCTGCTGTGGGAGTCGGGCGACCAATTGATCTGCCAGGTGCGCGACTCCGGTCAGCTGGCCGACCCGCTGGCCGGACGGCGGCCGATCATCCGTGACGACGGCGCCAACGGCTATGGATTGTTCGTGGTCAACGCGACCGCGGACCTGGTACGCATCCACACCGCGACGACCGGGACCACCGTGCAGGCGCACCTGAGCATGAGGAAGTCGGCATGATGGGCGCACACCGGGCTGACCCGTCCGGCGAATACGGGCACATCGGCTGGCAGTACCGGGACTACGCCGAATTCCTCGACCGCGCCGCGCAATACCTCGCGGTCGGCCTGAGCCTCGGCCAGCGCACCGTCTACGTCGGCGACGGCGAGCCTGCCGCATTGCGGTCCGCCCTCGCCACGGCGGGGCTCGGTGGCGGTGCGAGCCGGGTGGACGTCAGGACCGTGCCGGAGCATTTCGCGTTCCGTAAGGGCAGCGACGTCGTCGACGCCGAAGCCATGACCGAGCGCTACGCCGCAGCTGCGATCGGCGCGGTCGCCGAGGGCTACAGCGGGCTGCGGGTGGTCATCGACGTGACGCCGGTGGCGCGTACGCCGGAGCAGCGCGAGGCGCAGGCCGCGCTGGAGTTCCTCGGTGATCGGCGGATCTCCACACTGCCTGTGGCGGCGATGTGCGGTTTCGACGTCAACGAACTCGGCGATGCCGCTGCCGGGCTGCTGTGTCTGCATCCAACGGCCGGCCCGGATTCCTCGGTCCCGTTCCAGCTCTACACCCAGCCCGCGCACCACAATGCGATCGCCCTGGCCGGAAATCTCGACGCCGCCAGCGAGCCGCTGTTCCTGACCACCCTGCAGCGGGTCCTGCCGCTGCTGTCGCGCGACACCCTCGAGATCGACGCGCGGGAACTGGAATTCGTCGGTCACCGGCAACTCTGCCTGCTCGATCGTTCCTGCGCCGCCCACGGCCGAACCGCCTTACTGCGCAGCGCCCGAGCCGTCGTGCACCGGCTGGTCGACCTGCTGGAGTTCGGCAACGTTCGCATCGAGACGACGGCGTGACGTGACCGTCCAGGCACCACAATCACCGGGCCATAGACGTCAGCGATGGCGGCGCAGCGGGCCGACCCACAGATCTGGCCGACGGACTGGAGCGGGAGGGTCACCGTAGGTGACCCGGACCTCCACCGGCCCTTTCCGATCGGCGGTGGGCCGAGTCGGCGACTTGCGATCGGCGTCGGCATGGTGGCCGCCGCGCCGCAACAACGCGTACGCGCTCAGAAGCTGCTGTAGCTGCGCCTCGGTGCCGGCGGTTGGCGGAGAGCCCGCATTACCGGCATCGGGATGGAGCGTGCGCAACTTGGTACGGAAGGCATGACTGATCTCAGCCAGCGTGGCAGCCGCTGTCACGCCAAGGACTGTGTAGGGATCGGGACTCTTGCTCATAACGCCACCAAGGTCCAAGCCGGGACCACCGCACATGATCGACATCTACCAGGCCGGCGAGGCCCGCTGCCGGGAGAGCATTGACGGCAGCGGAACCCCGTCGCCCCCTGCGGCGACATCGCGTTCGGCCCACCTTAGTTTCGCTGCCACATCGGTGGCGATGCGCGCGCAGGCCCGGTCTGCGTCGAACGCGCTCACAATGGTCGGACATCGGTGAGCGCCGCACGAGTCACCGCCCGTTGTTGATCGCGTTAGGTCATCACCTCCCTTTCCCGCCATCACTTGATCAAATCGGCTGCGTCACGGAGGGGACCGCTGTGTCGGCCACACTCTCCTGTTGGGCCGCCGCGTGGCCGACCGGTGTCGGCAGTCGGCCGGCAATGGCACCTCGCGCCGCTCAGGAGTGGCGCTGCACAGGGCGAGCTTCGGGGGGCGAGGCCGGGCGACGGGCTTTTCGGTGGATGCCGCCTTCTGGCGCCCGGGATCTGCGGCAGTCAACAGGCGCAGCCATTCGGCGCGCACGATGCTCTCCGCCTCATCGAGAACCTCTGCGGTCACAGTGTCGGTGGTCATTGCGCTCACCTCCTTCACCGGGTAGCCGGCCGCCGCCCGGCCCCTCGCAATCAGGCGTTGATGGCCCGCTCGCCGTGGCTACTGGCGATCTTGATCCGCCGGGGCTTTGCCTTCTCTGCGACCGGAATGGTCAGCCGCAGCACGCCGTCTTGGTAGCTGGCCTCGATCTGGCCCGCGTCCAGATTGTCGCCGAGGAACAACTGGCGGCTGAATACACCGCGGGGCCGTTCCGCCGACACCATCTCGCGACTTTGATCCAGCCCCGGACGTTCGGCATGCACCGTCAGGACATTGCGTTCGACATCGAGATCCAGGGAATCCTCTGCCACCCCGGGCAGGTCGAACTCGACGATGAACTGGTCGCCGTCACGCCAGGCATCCATCGGCATGACCGCCGGCCGCGCCGCGGTGCCCAGCACCTGCTGGGTCCAGCGGTCGAGATCACGGAACGGGTCGGTACGCATCAACATCATTTCCACCTCCTCGGTCTGCGGCAGATCTTCTATGTCTGCCGACATAGATTTTTATATAGCACCAGTGGTAGGTTTACGCAAGCAGACTTTTCCGACGAGCGAGAGTGACATGTCGTGGCCGACGCGATGAATGCCCGGTCCGGGCTCGGGGTATACAGCATCTCTGTGGCCGCAGAGTTGTCCGGTATCGGCCCGCAGACCTTGCGGCTCTATGAGAGCCGAGGTCTGCTGATGCCGGCTCGCACCGCCGGCGGCACACGTCGCTACAGCGATGACGACCTCGTCCGGTTGCGGCGGATCGTGGAGTTGGTCGGAGCCGGAATCAATGTGGCGGGTATCGGAGAGATTCTCGGCCTGGAGGCCCACAACGCCCGGTTGCAGGCCCACAACACCAGATTGGAGTCCGACAACAGCCGGCTGCGGTCCGACAACACCCAGCTCAAGTCGGACTACGCGCTGCTCGTCGCCGCCCGGAATCTCGAACGGTCGCGCCAGGGCGCGCGGGCCGGGAAACGAAGGGGATCATGATGACCAACGCTGAAGAACGGCCACCGACCGACGATGTCCCGGAGGCCGATCTGGCCGAACAGCAGATCGACGCCACTGCCGAGGACGAAGGCGTGGATCCGGCCCGACTCGAAAACGCCGGCGACACCGACGCCGATCCGGCCGATCTGCTCGAACAGGCGATCAGCGTTCCGCTGCAGGACGACTACGACCGCTGACGGTCCGGATCAGCCCCGGCAGCGCCGATGGCTGGTGTCGCACAGCGGGTAGGTGTGGCTGCGCCCGCAACCGCAGATCGCGACCATGAATCGATCGGATTCGACGACGCCGCCGTCAGGCGTCTCGATGCGCACCGGACCGGCCACCAGAACGGGGCCGTTGCGCACGGGTTGTACCAGGCGAGGCTGCCGCTCGGTCACGGCTTGTCCGCCCGGATCACCACCAACCGCTCGACCCGACAACCCCGGGGCAACCGGCCGGTGCGTTCCAGCCAGTCGGCCCGCGCCGAGAGCGCCGGTCCGAACGGAACCCATTGTGCGGCAACCACGTCGGCGGTCAGCCCGCTGCGACGCAGGATCGTCAGAGACCGGCCCGCATCGGCAAGCCCGGACTGCACCAACAACGCCGAACCACCGGGGCGCAACAGCGCGGTCGCCGAACGGCACAGCGGGTCCAGCACAATCCGCCCGTCGACCCCACCGTTCCACGACAACTCGGGTCCGCCCGCCGCCGGGACCGGGCCGCCGTCGGGCGGCGAGGGCACATACGGCGGATTGGACACCACGAGGTCGAACGGGGCGCACCGCAGTGCGGCGCTCCAACACCCCCGCCGCACCGCGACGCTGACCCCCGCGGCGCGTGCGTTGTCTCGCGAGCAACGCACCGCGTGCGGGCACAGGTCGAAGGCGGTGACTCTGTCGGCGCCCAGCTCGGCCGCGGCGATGGCCGCTACGCCGCTGCCCGCGCACAGGTCCAGCACGCGGGCCCGCGATGCCAGCCCGCTGAGCTCCACAGCGTCGATGAGAAGCCGCGAATCAGCCTGTGGCACATAGACGCCGTCCAGCCTCAGCGGCCGCCGGCGCACGTCACAGGGCACGCCCACGGCGGTCATCAGTGCCTACCCGCCGTTCTTGCTGCGGATGTCGCGCACCGACTGCTTCGCTGATTCGGTGAACTCGTGCATCTTCTGCTTCGCGCCCTTGGTGACGACGCTGACCCGGTCCGGGTCCTTGATGATCGCCTTGGCGGTGTTCTTGGCGATCATCTTCTCGATGTGCGGGGGCACCGGCGGGATGTCGGCGTCCACGACGACTTCCAGCACCACCGGCCCGGGCGCCGCCATCGCCTGGTCCCACGCCTGGCCGATCTTGTCGGGGCTGTCGCAACGGATCCCGGTCAGCCCTAGCAGGTTCGCGAAATCGGCATAGGGCACGTCCGGAATGTATTGCGAGCCTTTGAACTTGCGTTCGCCTCCCATCGCCCGCTGCTCCCAGGTCACCTGATTGAGGTCCTGGTTGTTGAACACGCAGAAGATCAGCGGCCCGTCGGACAACCGGTCCTGGTAGCGCTTGACGGTGATCATCTCGGCCATGCCGTTCATCTGGAACACGCCGTCGCCGACAACGGCGATCACCGGCCGGTCCGGGTGCGCGAGCTTGGCGCTGACCGCGTACGGCGTCCCGGGACCCATCGTCGCGAGATTGCCGGCCAGTGACGCCGCCATGCCTCGCCGCAGCCGCAGGTGCCGCGCCCACCAGTTGGCCACCGAGCCGGCGTCGGTGGTGACCACGGCATTGTCGGGCAGCCGCTTGGACAGCTCGTGCACCACCAGCTCGGGGTTGAGCGGGGTGGCCTTGTCGTGCGCCCGATCGCTCAGCACCCGCCACCAGGTCTCCACCTCGCTTTCGACCTTGCGCCGCCAGGAGCGGTCCTTCTTGCGGTTCAGCAGCGGGATCAGTTCAGCCAGGGTGTCTTGGGAATCTCCGATCAGGTTGGCCTGTACCGGGTAGCGCACCCCGATCATCCGCCCGTCGTGGTTGATCTCCACCGCGCGGCACTGCCCTTCCTTCGGCAACCATTCGGCGTAGGGAAAGCTCGTTCCGATCATGAACAAGGTGTCGGCGCCCGACATCATCGCCTCGCTGGCGGTGGAGCCCAGCAGACCGATCGGCCCGGTGACATACGGCAGTTCATCGGGCAGCGCAGCGCGCCCCAACGATGTCTTGGCGACACCGGCACCGAGCAGATCGGCGACTTCCACCACTTCGTCGGCGGCGTCGCCGGCCCCCGCGCCGACCAGGATCGCCACTTTCTGACCCTCGTTGAGGATCTCGGCGGCTTTTCGCAGCTCGGTGCGCGGCGGGATCATCCGCGGTTTCACCCACCCGACGCTGCTGAACACCGCACCGTGTTCACGTGGCGGCGAGGTTACCGCCTCCTCCTCGGCGACGTCCTCAGGCAGGATGATGGTGGCTACCGTCCGATTGGTCAGCGCCACCTTGCAGGCCCGGTCCACCAAGTGGCGGGCCTGCACCGGCGCCATGCAGGTCTGGACGAAGTCCGACGAGACGTCCTTGTACAGCGAGTTCGGGTCGATCTCCTGCTGGAAGGCCGCACCCAGCGACATCCGCTTCTGCTGCCCGATGATCGCGACCACCGGCTGGTGGTCGAGTTTGGCGTCGTAGAGCCCGTTGAGCAGATGGATCGCTCCGCCGCCGGATGTGGCCAGGCAACACCCGAGCTTTCCGGTGAATTTGGCGTGGCCGGTGGCCATGAACGCCGCCATCTCTTCGTGGCGCGGCTGGATCAGTTCCGGGTCTCCGTCCGCGCGGTCCAGGGCGCCGATCATCGACAGGATCCCGTCGCCGGGGTAGCCGAAGATCCGGTGCACTCCCCAGTCACGGAGCCTTGCCAGGACGAAGTCCGCAGTTTTCGGCATTGGATGCTCCCTTCGATCTCGGCACACGGTTACCCGCCACCGGTTTTGTCAAACGGCGGGGTGCGGTTGCGCGAAGAAGGCAAGTCACTGCTGCGGCAACGGCTGCAGGTCTGATCGCCAGATGTGCCCGACCCGATAGGATCGCGCCCATCCCGGCTCGGCGTCAGGCCTTGTTCGACCAGATCAGCACATCCTGGACGCCATCGTTGTAAACGACACCGTCCGGCGGCTGACCCGTCACGTCGAAGTAGATCTTGCCGCTCGCCACGCCCCCCTGCGGGATCGGCCCGGGGTTGATGCCGCCCGGTGTGGGCACGGTGTTGATCACCCGATACGTCTGACTGTCGGCCGTCCGGGCGTTGAAGTCGGTGACCAGCGGGGTGACCGTGCCCCGGTCCGCGCGTGCGGTCACGTCGGCGGCGTAGAGCTTGCCCTGCGGCTGGTAACCGGGGATCGCGGTGTTCGCCGGCCCGAGGTTGCTGACCGTGTAGGATGTCGCCAGCGCGCCGTCGTTGAGCTGTTCGCTGCTTCCGAAGGGCTGGACAGCCGGATCGGCCATGGCGGTCGTCGCCGAGAAGAGGCTCAGCGCTGCGATTCCCGCCGCGCCGGCGGCAGTCTTGAAGAGCGTCACGATGACTCCTTTCGTCGGTTCACGATGGGCAGAGGTCCACTTTGCTGGAACCTCACCCCACGTCGTTGTGCGCGTACCCGTCAACGCCGAACCGGAAACGCGGTAGTAGTTGCGTGGCGTTTCGAAATTGTGGATAGTTACGCCAAGCTCGGGCGTTCAACAACCAGCGCCGGTCCAGACTGTCCGTGCATTCAACTGCCTCTGATTCCAGACCGCGGCTCGCCGCCGGCCGTTGGCAATCAGCTCATAGGTGTCGGGCACGAGAGGGCGGGTGCGCGGTGATCGGTGATGTCAACCCTTCGACTGCAACGCCGTTGAACGAGAGCGCCGAAGACCACGACGATCTCGACCTGATGGTCGGCAGCGGTGAACCGCAGCGCGTCGGCCGGTTCCGGTACTGGATCAAGGACAAGCGCTGGGAGTGGTCGGACGCGGTGGCCCGGATGCACGGCTACGAGCCGGGCACGGTGAAACCGAGCACCGCCATCTTGCTGCAACACAAGCATCCCGAGGACCGGGCCCAGGTCGCCGAGGTGCTGGAGCGGGTCGGCCAGGGGGAGCCGTTCTCCAGCCGGCATCGGATCATCGACACCGGCGGACAGGTCCACTGGGTGATCGTGGTCAGCGACCGCATGCTCGACGACGCCGGCACGGTGATCGGCACCGCGGGCTTCTACGTCGACGTCACCGACGTGCTCCAGGCCGACGTCAGTGCGGCGATCTCCGAGGCCGCCGCGTCCCGGGCGGTGATCGAGCAGGCCAAGGGGGTGCTGATGGTCTGCTACGGCATCTCCGCCGAGCGGGCGTTCGACATCCTGGTGTGGCGTTCGCAGGAGACCAACGTCAAGGTGCGCGATCTGGCCGCCCGCTTCCTGGCGGCTTTCACCGGCAGGCTGCCCACCGAGGTGCTCTCCGATCTGGATCACACCCTGCTGACGGTGAGCTGAATCGAGATTGCCGACGCAGCTCCGCGGGTAGCCACCGGGTGATGATGGTGAACGCGATGGCAGACAACAGACGAGGTGACAGGCCCTGACCGGGACATCGGACGAGCTGAGACTGTCGGCGGCGACGATCGGCACGGTGTGCCTGCTGACGGCGGTCGGAACGCTGGACAGCAGCACGTTAGGAGAGTCCGCGACAGAGTGATCGAGGCGGCCCTCGGTGAGCCGGCTGCAGTGCTGGTCGACGTCAACGGACTGGACGGCGTAGCACCCTCGGTGTGGTTGGCTTTCGCCAGTGCCCGTTGGCATGTGAGCACCTGGCCCGGCATCCCGATCCTGTTGGTCTGCGGGCGACCGGAACTGGCCGCGCGGATCGCGCAGAGCGGGGTGACCCGTCACGTGCCGGCGCACTCCGATATCGAGGCGGCGTTGCGATCGCTCGCACACGACGAATTACACCGCCGCCGAGCCCGCATCGAACTACCCCGCCACCTCACCAGCTTGCGGCGCGCCCGCGACTTCGTCGGGAAGCGGTTGTCGGACTGGTCGCAGGGTCAGCTGATCCCGGCCGCGAAGGTGGTCGCCGACGTGTTGGTCAGCAACGTGTTACGCCATACCCAGAGCCCACCGGTGGTGTTGCTGGAAAACGCACGTTCGACGGTCACCATCGCGGTCCAAGACGCTGAGGAAGCCCCTGCGGTACGTCGCGAAGCCGCCGACGGCAGCACCGACCGGGCGTCGGGTCTGGCGGTGGTCGATGTGCTGTGCCGCGCCTGGGGCAGTGCGCCCACCCCGCACGGCAAGACGGTGTGGGCGGTGATCGGACCGGAGAACAGGCTCTAGCTGTAGTGACCTGAGAGGTTGTTGACGGCGTGGCAGCTTGAAATGGGGAGGACCTCCTGACGGAGTGGATGTGTCTAGGCATTCATTCCGTAGGAGGTCCTCGTGTCTCACGCTAACGCCCGCACCAACGTTTTCGCTCGACGTCTGATCGTGGAACGTGTCGCCGCTGGTTGGCCGCCCGCCCATGTCGCTGAGCAGCTGGGTATGCTCGCGCAGCCAGTCCCTGGCCTGATAGCCCGAGGTGCCGGTCCCCGAGACGTCCACCAGAACCTGCAGCCGGTCCAGGTCGTGGGAGGCCTCGGCTCCCAACAGCACGTCCTCGAGCACCTCGACGCCGGGCAACGTGTCGATGCGCTGCCGTACGTCGTGCGCCAGCTCCAGTGCGGCACTGAGCAGTTCGTGGCCGTGAGCCACCATCTGGCGGCGCCAGCCGTCGAGCGCGGCATAGATCGGGACGCTGGGGCTGGTGGTCATCAACAGGTCCGCGCACGCGGTCAACCGGTTGCGGTCGACCAGGTCGCCCTGCACGTGATACACCGAGCCCTGCTCGAATCCGGCTCCCATCTTGTGCACGCTGACGACGCAGACGTCGGCGCCAGCGTCCATCGCCCAGGTGGGCAGGTCCTGATGGAAGGGCAGGTGTGCACCCCAGGCCTCGTCGACGATCAGCGGCTTGCCGCGCTGATGGCAGATCTCGGCGATGGCGTGCAGGTCCGCGCAGGTCCCATACGGCGAGGGACTGACGACCAGCGCACCGGCGGCATCGGGATGCTCCTCCCACGCACCGGCGACCCGTTCCGGTGACGGCGGGTGACAGAAATGCCGTTCGGCGTCCCAGCGCGGGGCGATCCAGCGCGGCCGGATACCGGAGAAGATCAACCCGCCAACAATGGATTTGTGGCTGTCGCGCGGCAGCAGCAGCCCGCCGCCGGAGCCGCCGGCCACCGCCATCATGGCCGCACGCACCGAAAGCGAACTGCCGCAGGTGGAGAAGAACGCCGTCTCGGCTCCCACCGCATCGGCCATCAACTGCTCGGCGTCGGTGAGAATCCCGGAGCCCGCCCGCCAGTCGTCCAGTCCGCCGCGAGCGAGCACGTCCGCGCGGAACAGGTCGGATCCCACTACTGCACGTACCGACTCGTCGGCGCCGCGACCCTGGCGGTGCCCCGGAGGGCTGAAGCCGTAGCGGTCTTTCCGGTGGTAACCGGCCAAGGCTTCCAGCACGGGCGCTCGGCGGTGATCCATAGGTCAGCGACGGAAGGCGATGACCAGCGCCAGTAGGTCGATGCCCAACAGCACCCAACCTGCCACCGGGACAACGAATCCCCGTCGGCGCCCGGCCGTCCAGAACGACGCCAGGATGGTCAGCGCGGCGATGACGGGCGCGCCGTAGTACAGGATGGCGAACACCACCCCGCTGGGTCCCAGGTCGGGGCACTCGGCGGTGCTGCAGGCCGCGGTGCTCATCACCGCGCCCGTCGCGGACGCCATCACCAGCGCCGCCCCGGCGGCGGTCAACAGTGCCGTCACCCAGTTGACCCACAGTCGGGCGCGGTGGTTGCGCTCTTGGACCGGCACGGGCATCGGTTCTCCGATCACAGCGTCGCCTCCCGCCTAGCAAACTCCCGGACCAGCGCGTCGCAGAACTGTGGCAGGTCATCGGGTTTGCGGCTCGACAACAGGATCGAGGGCTTGCAGTCGCAGCGCACCACCGGCTCGTCGACCCACTCACCGCCTGCGTTGACGATATCGGTGCGCAGGCTCGGCCAGGACGTGAGCCGCCGTCCCGCGACGACTCCGGCCTCCACCAATGTCCACGGCCCGTGACAGATCACGGCGACCGGTTTGCCGGCGTCGAAGAACGCCCGGACGAACGCCACCGCGCGCTCGTCGGTGCGCAACTGGTCGGGGTTGGCCACCCCGCCCGGCAGCACCAGCGCGTCGAAGTCGTCGGCGCTGACGTCGTCGATCGCCCGATCCACGTCGAACTGGTCGCCGCGATCCAGATGGTTGAACGCGGACACGGGCCCGCGGGTCGTCGACACCAGCGCCGGCCAGCCGCCGGCCTTGGCGACCGCCCGCCACGGTTCGGTCAGCTCGACCTGCTCAACGCCGTCGGGCGCCACCAGAAACGCGACCTGTCGGCCGCCCAGCGATCCGGACATCAGTCTCCCCTTTCATGCCGGCTTACCCCTGCTGCCTACCCGATGGCCGAGCGGCACAAACGGGCCGGTGTAGCCGGCCGTCACCGGGGGTTAGCTCGCCGGAATGAGTCGGCGGCCGGTGGTCGCGGCGGCCACGGTAACCGCCGCGACCAGCCCGCCGTAGACCAGCAATACCATCAGGTATCCCCCCAGCGGCCGCGGGTTGTCGCCGCGGTATGCGTCGGCTTCCCGCTTGGCCGCATCCGTGAGGGCGCTGCCGGTCTCGGCCGATCCTGCCATCGCTCAGTAGTTGTCGCAGGTGTTGGCGATGGGGCCGACGAGATTGACGAACTGCGCCCCCTCGGGCGACCCCTGGGCCTGCTGCAGCATCTGCTCACGCTGCGGCGGCGCCGATGCGAGGAAGCTCTGCAGGAAGGACTGCGCCGTGGGCGTGGCGTTGAATTGCGCTGCGGTCTGCGGTGATTGAGCGTTCATTGCGGCGACGACCTGTGAGTAGCTGCAGGTGGTGTTGACCGCCGGGTTCTGCCCCGGATCCGCGGACGCGACTCCCCCGGTTGTCAGCGCCAGCGCCACGCCGCCGGCGGCGGCGACGCCCAGCCTGGTCAAAGACATTGTGATCATTGGATTCTCCCATTCGACTTCGAATTCCGTCAGTGACGGCATCGACGTAGGCTTGCCGTTTTCACGCGGGCTAAAACCACCGTTTGCCGTGTGTCGGCAATGGGTATCGGAAGAAGCGCTGTGTTAGCCCGGATACTCACCGCGGTCGGCCTGTGCGGTTCGACGCTGTTGGTCTGCCCCGGCGGGGCGGCGGAGCCCGGCTGCCCCGACATCGAGGTGGTGTTCGCCCGCGGCACCACCGAGGCGCCCGGCGTCGGATGGATCGGCCAGCAGTTCGTCGACGCCCTGCGGTGGCGTGTCATGGGCCGCTCGGTGGGCGTGTACCCGGTCGACTTTCCGGCGGTTCCCGAGTTCGCACCCACGGTCGCCGGTGTCGTCGATGCCGCCGGGCACATCACCGACACGGCGGCGGGCTGCCCGGACACCCGACTGGTCCTGGGCGGCTACTCCCGCGGCGCGGCCCTGATCGGCTACGTCACCGAACCGGCGGCAGCCGCGGGCGGCTTCCCGCCCCCGCTGCCACCCGAGACGGCCGTCCATGTCGCCGCCATCGCGCTGCTGGGCAAGCCGTCACCGGCGTTCCTGGACTCCCTCGGGGCGCCGCCGGTGGTGATCGGACCCGACTACGCGGCCAAGACGATCGAACTGTGCGCGCCCGGCGACCCGATCTGCTCGGCGGGCACGGACGGTGCGGCGCATGCGGCCTACGCCGGCAACGGTATGACCGCTCAGGCCGCCGATTTCGCCGCAGACCGGCTCAGGCCACCCGAAACTGTTCCAGGTCAGCCACTTTGACGCTCAGACCGTGGCCAGCCGCACCGCGGTCCGGACGCAGCACACCGCCCGGTTCGGGGCGCAGCACACCGTCGAACGCCATCTGCTCGATGCGCACATGGTCGTGGAAGTACTCCAGATGGCGCAGGTGCCACAGCGCCGCACCCACGTGTGCGCTGATCTGTGGCGCGCAGTGCAGTGACAGGTCCATGCTGCGGGCGTCGCACAGGGCGCCCACCTTGAGCACTCCGGTGATGCCCAGGCACCGGGTGACGTCGGCCTGCGGGCAGTCGACGGCACCCGCGCCGAGCAGCCGCTGGAAATACGGCAGGTCGTAGCCGTACTCGCCGGCGGCGATGTCCATGCCCGCCGGCGCGTGCTCGCGCAGCAGGTGCAGGCCTTCGAGATCATCGGAGCTGACCGGCTCCTCGAACCACCGCACGTTGTGTTCGGCGAAGCGCTGCGCCCAGTCCAGTGCCAGCTTGCGGTGGTATGCGCCGTTGGCGTCGACGAACAACTCGGTGTCGGGGCCGATCGCCGAGCGCGCCGCGTACACCCGGGTTCCGTCGGCGACCGGGTCACGCCCGACCTTGATCTTGACCCGGCCGATGTCCTGCTGCACCCATCCGGCGAGTTGGCGGCGCAAGGTGTCGTCGTCGTAGGAGGTGAATCCGCCGCTGCCGTAGATCGGGGTGGCGTCGTGCATCGCGCCCAGCGCGACGACCAGTGATACGTCGAGCAACCGGGCCCGCAGATCCCACAGCGCGATGTCGACCGCAGCGATCGCCTCGGCGACCATGCCGGGCCGGCCCAGGTTGCGCACCGCACGCACCATGTCGGCCCAGCGGGCCGGCGGCGCCAGGGCGTCGCCGCCGGCGATGATCCCGGCCAGCTTGTCGCGGACCACGGTGACCGCTGCGGTGCCGGCGTAGGTGTAGCCGACGCCGGTCTGCCCGCCGGCGCCGACGGTGACCAGCACCAGCGTGGTGGAGTCCCAGACCAGGGTGCCGTCGGACTCGGGGGCCTCGGTGGGAATCGTGTAGGCGGCGACCTCGATCGAGGACACCGGTACCGGCGCGCCGCGGGGCAGGCTCATGCCGTGGTGACTACCCGCGCGCCGGCGTGGGTATGCACTGCGGCATGGACGACGAGCCCCCCGCAGGTGCTGCGCCAGTATGCGCTGATCGCCGACGGCGAGCGCGGCGTCGTGGTGGGGCCGCACGGCGACTTCTGCTGGATGCGCCTGCCCCGCTGGGACAGTCCGGCGGTGTTCAGTTCACTGCTCGGCGGGGCTGCGGTGCTGCGCGGCCTGACCAGCTCCGGCGGCGGGATGGTGGCGGCCGCGACGATGTCGCCGCCGGAGCGCGCCAAGGCCGTGACCCACGACGGCTTCGTCTATCGGTATCGCCCCAATGGGCGCGACCTCGGCGAGGCCGAAGGGGCGTTCGTGCTGTGCAGCTTCGTGATGGCCCTGGCCGAGGCGGCGCACCTGATCTCCAAGAACGTCACGGCTTGAATCACCGAACGGACTGAAGCGTTGGGTGACTCAAGTGCACCGCTATTGCAACTGATCGCGCAGCCGGGCCAGCGATTTGGCCAGCAGACGCGATACGTGCATCTGAGAGATGCCGACCCGCTCAGCGATCTGCGTCTGGGTCATCGATTCGAAGAACCGCAACACCAGCACGGTGCGTTCCCGATCCGGAAGCGCATTGAGTAAGGGCCGCAACGTTTCTCGATCATCGATCCGGACCAGGCCGGCATCGATGTCACCCAGGGTGTCGGCAATCGAGCGGACGTCCTCCTCGTCGGATTTGCCGCCGCTGTCGATCGACAGCGTGTTGTAGGAGCTGCCCGCCACCAGGCCCTCGACCACCTCCTCGCGGCTCATCTCCAGTTCCCGGGCCAGTTCGGAGGCGGTCGGCGCGCGCCCCAGGCGCTGCGAGAGTTCGGCGGTCGTCGCGCCGAGCCGCAGATGCAGCTCCTTGAGCCGGCGGGGCACTTTGACCGACCAGCTGTTGTCCCGGAAATGCCGCCGGACCTCGCCCATGATGGTCGGCACCGCGAATGAGACGAAATCCGAGCCGGTCTCGACATCGAATCGGGTGACGGCGTTGACCAGCCCGACCCGAGCGACCTGAACGAGGTCGTCACGCAACTCACCACGGCCCTCGAAGCGGCGTGCGATGTGGTCGGCCAGCGGCAGGCACCGCTCGACGATCTTGTCCTTGCGGTTGCGGTAATCGGCTGAGCCGGAGTCGTATTGCGCGAGTTCGCGAAACAGGTCACCGACATCGGAGTACTCCGAGCCGGACTGGGAGCCGCCGGAGGCGGCGCGCCGGATCACCGCCCGGCTTCTGCCCGTCGAGTCGTCAGGGTCACCCCGAATACCGCAACCGCGCTACCGTTTTCATGGCCATCTTGGAACGCCCGCACGTCGTCCACCAGCGACGTCAGCACATGCCAGCTGAAGCTGCCCGGGGTCAGCACATCGGTGCCGTCGCAGGCGGCCGAGGCCTGTATCGTCACGTCGTCGTCATGCGGATCGATAACCACGGTCAACGTCGCGTCCGGTGCCGCGCGACGGATCAGCAGGGTGCACAACTCATCGATCGCCAGCCGTAGATCGGCCACCTTGTCGACGTCGAGATCCTCGAAGGTGGCGATCGCACCAACCAGCATGCGCACCACCGC
Organism: Mycobacterium zoologicum; assembly: GCF_020181635.2. NCBI lineage: Bacteria > Bacillati > Actinomycetota > Actinomycetes > Mycobacteriales > Mycobacteriaceae > Mycobacterium > Mycobacterium zoologicum. The sequence goes on from NZ_JAYJJS010000020.1 coordinate 50,292, forward strand.
CAGACTCTCCAGCCGTGGGGTCACCCGCAGTTCCACGGCCCGCTCGCTATGTGGCCCCCGGATCCGCTGGCTCTTAATGTCGGCCATTGAGCCTCCCGGCATGTCGGTCATTGAGCCTCCCGGCGAATTCGGACCGAGACCACGGTTGGGCGCCAGCGAATCTGCGGCTGCCCGAAGACCAGTCATGGGTGTCCCTATACCCAGTTACCAGCGCATTGAATCATCAATTCCGACAATTTTCGAGACCAGACGCAGAAGCGGCCCGGCTGGAAAACCAACCGGGCCGCTTCTGCACCTGGGGCTAGCTCGTCGAGTGCTGCCAATGCGCCTCGGGGTGGGCCCGGTGCCACTCATGGTTCACCCTGCCGATCCGACGGTGTTCGATGACCAGCCACAATGCGCCCAGAGCGGCGGCGACCACTGCGACGATGGCCACCTCCACACCCTGGCGGTCGTGTCCGGTGCCGAATGCGGTGAGGCAGCCGATTCCGGTGACCATGCCCACCACCAGTAGGGCGTAGCCGGGCCAGCCCATCACGTCGATGACGGCACGGCCGGCATGCGGCCGGGTCGTCCGGACGTGGTCAACCGGGTCGCGAAATGTGTCACCCATGTGCAGTTCCTCTCCTGAGTCGTCCGGCCCATCCGGAAGGCGTTCCCAGGTCGTCCTTGCTAAGCCGAACCTGCGCACGCCCAAAATCTATCGTAGTCCGATGTGTTTCGATTTTGGTTCGATTTCCAGATATCTCACAGGCATCTCGCAGTAGAAGCCTGTCTTCCACCGCCCAGGTTTGGGCCGACCGCCCCCCGGGGAAGCCTTGAAGTGTGGCGGGCCTGCAAACCGCGCGGGCCCGCCACACCCACAAATCCAGGGAGGGATTTATGTCGGACGACAAGAGGAGCGGACCCGAAGAAGGGATCCGGGGCGCCGTGGAAGGTGTCAAAGGCATGGCCAAGGAAGCAGTCGGAACCGTGACGGGTAACGACGAAATGGCTCGGGAGGGCCGAGCGCAGCAGGACAAGGGCGAAGCGCAGCGTGACGCCGCTAAACGCGAAGCCGAGGCCGAAGCGGCTCGGGCAGCGGCCAAAGCCGCAGAGAAGCGCGAGCAGTCCCACCAGTAGCCACCCTTAGCCAGATTGAAGATGGGCCCGGTCCGCCCGGCGGGCCGGGTCTATCGCTGGCACCATGGCCAGGTGAGCCGAGAAACACCAAACCCGCTGGCGCGGTTCTCGGCGCTGACCCGGGATTGGTTCACCGGAACGTTCACCGCGCCCACGCCGGCCCAGGCACAGGCCTGGTCGGCGATCGCCGACGGGCACAACACGCTGGTCGTCGCACCCACCGGATCGGGCAAGACCCTGGCGGCGTTCCTGTGGGCGATCGACCGGCTGGCCGCCACGCCGGCCCCGGGGAAACGTGCCACCCGGGTGCTGTATGTCTCGCCGCTCAAGGCGCTGGCGGTTGACGTCGAACGCAACCTGCGCACCCCGCTGGCCGGAATCGGCCGGATAGCGGCGCATCGCGGTGAGCTCGTGCCGAACATCACGGTCGGGGTGCGCTCCGGGGACACCTCCCCCGCCCGACGCCGCGAGTTGGTGAGCAAGCCACCGGACATCCTGATCACCACCCCGGAGTCATTGTTTCTGATGCTGACGTCTGCAGCGCGCAACGCCCTGGCCGGGGTGCAGACGGTGATAGTCGATGAGGTCCACGCGGTGGCCGGAACCAAACGCGGCAGCCACCTGGCGTTGTCGCTGGAACGGCTCGACGCGATGCTGGACACCCCGGCCCAGCGGATCGGGCTCAGCGCCACCGTGCGGCCACCCGAGGAGGTCGCCCGATTTCTGTCCGGCCAGTCACCGACCACGATCGTGGCACCCGCGGCGGCCAAGACATTCGCTCTCACAGTGCAGGTTCCGGTTCCCGATATGGCCGCCCCGGCCGAGGGAACCGTGTGGCCGGAGGTCGAGGAGCGCATCGTCGATCTGATCGAAGCGCACCGATCCTCCATCGTGTTCGCCAACTCCCGGCGGCTGGCCGAGCGATTGACCGGGCGGCTCAACGAGATTCACGCCCAGCGCAGCGGTGACGATCTGGTACTGGCACGCGCGCACCACGGTTCGGTGTCCATCCAGACCCGAGCCGAAGTCGAGGAGGAGCTCAAGAGCGGGCGCCTGCGGGCGGTGGTCGCCACCTCGAGCCTGGAATTGGGCATCGACATGGGCGCGGTCGACCAGGTGATCCAGATCGAGGCGCCGCCGTCGGTGGCCGCCGGCCTGCAGCGCATCGGCCGAGCCGGACACCAAGTCGGCGAGACCTCCCGCGGGGTACTGATTCCCAAGCACCGCAGGGATCTGATCGGATGCGGCGTCGCGGTGCAGCGGATGCTGGGCGGGCAGATCGAGACCCTGTCGGTACCGGCCAATCCCCTCGACATCCTCGCCCAGCACACGGTTGCCGCGGCAGCGCTGGAACCGTTGGACGCCGAGGCCTGGTTCGACACCGTGCGACGCAGCGCACCGTTCGCGACCTTGTCGCGCAACGTGTTCGAGGCGACCCTGGACCTGCTGTCCGGCAAGTACCCGTCCACCGAATTCGCCGAACTGCGGCCCCGGCTGGTCTACGACCGTGACACCGGCACCCTGACGGCGCGGCCCGGCGCGCAGCGGCTGGCCGTTACCTCCGGCGGTGCGATTCCGGACCGGGGACTGTTCGCCGTGTATCTAGCGGGTGCCGAAAAGCCTTCCCGGGTCGGTGAACTCGACGAGGAGATGGTCTACGAATCGCGGCCCGGCGACGTGATCTCGCTGGGCGCCACCAGTTGGCGGATCACCGAGATCACCCATGACCGGGTGCTGGTAGTCCCGGCCCCCGGCCAGGCCGGCCGGTTGCCGTTCTGGCACGGCGACGGAATCGGCAGGCCGGCCGAGCTGGGCGCTGCCGTCGGTGCATTCACCGCCGAGCTGGCCGGCATGAATCGGGAATCCTTCGATGCCCGTTGCGCGCAACTGGGTTTCGACGACTACGCGGTCGACAACCTCTGGCGGCTGCTGACCGACCAGCGGTCGGCCACCGGCGCGATACCGTCGGACACCACACTGGTGGTGGAGCGGTTCCGCGACGAGCTCGGCGACTGGCGGGTGGTGCTGCACTCGCCGTACGGGCTGCGGGTGCACGGACCGCTGGCGCTGGCGGTGGGCCGGCGACTGCGGGAGCGCTACGGCATCGACGAGAAGCCGACGGCGTCTGATGACGGCATCGTGGTTCGCCTGCCCGACACCGACATCGAATACGACGGCGCGGCGCCCGGAGCGGAACTGTTCGTCTTCGACGCGGACGAGATCGAGGCGATCGTCACCGCCGAGGTCGGCGGCTCGGCCCTGTTCGCCGGCCGCTTCCGGGAATGCGCGGCCCGGGCATTGCTGCTGCCGCGCCGGAACCCGGGCCGTCGCACGCCGCTGTGGCAGCAACGCCAGCGGGCCGCCCAACTGCTGGACGTGGCACGCAGATACCCGACGTTTCCGATCGTGTTGGAGACCGTGCGGGAGTGCCTGCAGGACGTCTACGACGTTCCGGCGCTGATCGACCTGGCCGAGCGGATCGCGCAGCGCCGGGTGCGGGTGGTGCAGGTCGAGACCGCCAGCCCTTCGCCGTTCGCGGCGTCGTTGCTGTTCGGCTACGTCGGCGCGTTCATGTACGAGGGCGACAGCCCGCTGGCCGAGCGGCGCGCCGCGGCGCTGTCGTTGGACCCGACCCTGCTGGCGCAGCTGCTGGGCCGGGTCGAGTTGCGCGAGTTGCTCGACGCCTCCGTGGTCGACGCCGTCGCCGCACAACTGCAGCACCTGACGCCGGAGAAGGCCGCCCGCGATGCCGAGGGCGTGGCGGACCTGTTGCGGCTTCTGGGCCCGCTGACCGTCGACGAGGTGGCGGCCAGGGCCGGCGGGGCGGATGTCGCAGGGTGGCTGGAACACCTGCTGGCGGCCCGGCGGGTACTGACGGTGTCGTTCGCCGGGCAGCGCTGGTGGGTGGCGATCGAGGACATCGGCCGGCTGCGCGACGGTATCGGGGTCGCGGTGCCGCCCGGCGTGCCGGCCGGTTTCACCGATCCGGTCGCCGACCCGCTGGGCGAGTTGCTGGGCCGCTTCGCCCGCACCCACGGGCCGTTCACCACCGGGCAGGCCGCGGACCGGTTCGGGCTGGGGTTGCGGGTGGCGGCCGACGCGCTGGGGCGCCTGGCCGCCGACGGGCGGGTGGTGCGCGGCGAGTTCGCCGACTTCCCTGACTCCCCGGGCGAGCAGTGGTGTGACGCCGAGGTGCTGCGGATTCTGCGACGCCGGTCGCTGGCGGCGCTGCGTTCGGCGATCGAGCCGGTGTCGACAGCGGCCTATGGGCGTTTCCTGCCGGCCTGGCATCAGATCGGCACCGATTCCGTCTCCGGCCTGGACGGCCTGGCCGGGGTGATCGAACAGTTGGCGGGGGTAGCCCTGCCGGCGTCGGCCATCGAGCCGCTGATCCTGGGCCGGCGGGTGCGCGACTACTCCCCGGCCATGCTCGACGAGCTGCTGGCAGGCGGGGACGTGCTGTGGTCGGGTGCAGGCGCCCCGGCCGGTGACACGCCCGCGGTAGACGGATGGATCGCCTTCCACACCGCCGATTCGGCACCGCTGACGCTGGCCTCCGGCGCGCCGCTGGAGTTCACCGATACGCATCGGGCGATCCTGGACAAGCTGTCCGGTGGGGGTGCGTACTTCTTCCGTCAGCTCGGAGACGATGGTGACGGCGACTCGAAAGCGCTGAAAACCGCGCTCTGGGAACTGATCTGGTCCGGTTGGGTCACCGGTGACACCTTCGCACCGGTGCGGGCGGTGCTGGCCGGCACCCGGCGTGCCACCCCGGCACACCGCACCCGGCGCCCACCCCGACTGAGCCGATACAGCGTCGCGCACCCCACCTCCCGGGCCACCGACGCCACCGTAGCCGGACGGTGGTCGAAAATTCCCGCGCCGCAACCGGACACCGGAACCTCGACGCTGTGGCTGCATCATCAGGCCGAACTACTGCTGCATCGCCACGGGGTGCTGACGCGCGGAGCGGTGGCGGCCGAGGGCGTCCCGGGCGGGTTCGCGAGCATGTACAAGGTGCTGACAGCGTTCGAGGAGGCCGGGCGATGCCAGCGCGGCTACTTCATCGAGTCGCTGGGCGCCGCCCAGTTCGCCCTCGCCTCGACGGTGGACCGGCTGCGCGCCTACCTCGACGGCATCGATCCGGCCCGGCCCGACTTTCACGCGGTGGCGCTGGCCGCCGCTGACCCGGCCAATCCCTATGGCGCCGCGCTGAATTGGCCGGCGCACCCCGGCTCGGCGCGGCCCGGCCGCAAGGCGGGCGCACTGGTGGTGCTCGTCGACGGCCGGCTGGTGTGGTTCGTCGAGCGCGGCGGGCGAACTCTGTTGAACTTCGCGGATGATTCCGCGGAGACCCAGCTTGCCGCCGCCGGTGCGCTGGCCGGGCTGATCGCCGAGCGCCGGGTGGACGGTCTGCTCATCGAGCGAGTGGACGGCGTCGCGGTACTGGAGCTGCGCGACTCACCGACGGTGGCGGCACTGTCGGACGCCGGATTCTCCCGCACGCCACGCGGACTGCGGTTGCGCTGATGCCCGAGGGCGACACCGTCTTTCACACCGCCGCGGTGCTCGGCACCGCATTGGCGGGAAAGACCCTGACCCGCTGCGACATCCGCGTCCCCCGCTACGCGGACGTAGACCTGACCGGCCTGCGGGTGAACCAGGTGCTCAGTCGTGGCAAGCACCTGTTCATCCGGGTGGGCCCGACGAGCATCCATTCGCATCTGAAGATGGACGGCAGTTGGCGGATCGGGAAGCACCCGATAGATCATCGGGTACGCATCATCCTGGAGGCCGGCGACGTCCGTGCCGTGGGCATCGATCTGGGCACGCTGGAGGTGCTGGACCGCGCGCGCGACGGCGAACCCGTCGCGGATCTGGGCCCGGATCTGCTCGGTTCCGAATGGAATCCGGGCGCAGCCGCCGCCAATCTGGTCGCCGATCCGCAGCGCACCCTGGCGGCGGCGCTGCTGGATCAGTCCGTCCTGGCGGGTATCGGCAACGTCTACTGCAACGAACTGTGCTTCCTCGTAGGGCGATTGCCGACGACGCCGGTCGGCGATTTGGCTGATCCGGTCCGGTTGACATCGCTGGCGCGCGAGATGTTGTGGGCGAATCGGCTGCGCTGGAACCGCTGCACCACCGGGGACACCAGGCGGGGCCGGCAACTGTGGGTGTACGGCCGGGCCGGGCTGCCCTGCCGGCGCTGCGGCACCCCGGTGTCAGCTAATCGCAGCGGTGAGCGGATCAGCTTCTGGTGCGCGTCCTGTCAGCGGTGAGCGCCGGCCAATCACGGCCAACTGGCGCAACCCACCCCGGGCACGCAGGCCTCACCACCGCCGGGTCCACCCGAGCCGCTGGGACCACCAGGGATCGAACCACCGCCACCACCGGGGCCACCGCCACCGGTCGGGCCACCGGGAATCGAACCGCCGCCGCCACCGGGCCCGCCGCCACCGGTGGGGCCACCGGGCTCGCCCGGGTTTTCCTCGCCGGGGTTTTCGGGGACGGGACCGCCGGGTGCCGGCTCCAGCGGAGTGGTCTCGGTGGTGGTCGTGGTCGTGGTCGTCGTGGTGGTGCTGGTCGGGGCTTCTTCCTTGGTACCGCTACAGCCCGCCGCCACCAGTGCGGCCGCACTGCCGAGCACCGCGATCGTCATCCTGCCGTGTGCGTTCATCAGGATCAGACTCCCCTCTGCTCTGTTTCTGCCGTGCCTTCCTGTACCCGGCACGCTCACAACGCAAACGTGCGCCCGCTGGCGAAACATCGCGGCCGCCCGGTGAGCGGGTCGGTGAACTCCAGCCGCTGCGCCAGTAGCTGCAGCGGAGTGGAGAAATCATCGGGGGCCACTTCGGTGATCTCGGGATACAGCGGGTCGCCGTCGATCGGCAGTCCCAGTGAGGCCAGGTGGACCCGCAGCTGATGGGTGCGCCCGGTGCGCGGGGTCAGCCGGTAGTGGCCACCATTGGGTGGGCCCAGTGCTTCGACCAGGGTCTCGGCGTTGGGCTCGCCGGGCACCTCCACGGCCTGCAGGCTGCCACGCGGTTTGACGATCCGGCTGCGCAGCAGTCGAGGAAACTCCCCCGTCGGCTGCGCCGACGACCGCGCCAGGTATTGCTTGCGCACCGCGCCGCGGGCGAACAGCGTCTGATACGGCCCGCGCAGCTCACGGCGGGTGGTGAACAGCAGCACTCCGGCGGTGAGCCGGTCCAGCCGGTGCGCCGGGCTCAGCTCGGGAAGCTCCAGCTCGCGGCGCAGCCGCACCAGCGCCGTCTGCGCGACGTGCCGGCCGCGGGGCATGGTCGCCAGAAAGTGCGGCTTGTCGACCACCACCAGGTCGTCGTCGCGGAACAGAAGCGGGATGTCGAAGGGCACGGGGACCTCATCGGGCAGGTCGCGGTACCAGAAGATGTGGGCGCCGGCCGGCAAGACCGTGGCCTCGTCGACGACGATGCCGTCGGCGGTCACCACTTCCCCGCAGGCCACCTTCGCCGCGGCGGCCGCGCCGAATCGGGCTTGCAGTTCGGCAGCCACCGGCCCGCCGTGCAGCCGCAGCCGGGCCGGGCCCAGGCCCTCACGCACCGGGAGGGGCGCGGAGCGCCGGGTGCGGGTCACCGGCCCGCCGCTGTGGCCATGTCCACCAGTATGACCAGCTGGCCAAAAAGACACATCGGCCACAACCGTCGGGGGTTGTGGCCGATGTGGTCTATTCGGTGATGCGGACTAGCTCAAGCCGAGCATGCTGAAGACGCCCAGGTCGGTCAGGATGCTGGTCAGCGTGGTGTCATCGGTCAGCGAACCGATACCCAGCATGTTGCCGAGCAGGTCGCCGAGGTCCTGGGAACCCAGGTTCTCGCCGGCGCCGCCGAGCAGACTGCCACCGAGGTTCAGGCTGTCCACGTACAGGTTCCAGTCCGCGCCGAGCTGGGCGGGGCTGATGTCCAGAAGGCCCCCGATGGTTGCCGAATCCATGCCGTTGGCTTCCAGCAGGTCGTTGATGGAAGTCGTCGAGGTGATCCCGAGCGCCATGTTGAGCAGGTCGGCCACCGTGGTGGTGTCCGGGTTCAAGTTGAGGAACGGCAGGTTGAGGAAACCGGCGTAGTCGTGGAGGCCCATGGCGTCCATCACAGTACCGAGGGTGGCGCTGGCGCCGGCACCGCCCAGCATGCTGGTGACCAAGGTGTCGATCGGCACGTCACCGAGGTTCGAGTTGCCGATCGTGATCCCTTCCAGCAACTTGTCGAAGGGCATGGAGAGCAGGCCGCCCGTGACCTTGTCCAGTGAGTAGTGATCCGAGTTCAGAGCAGCCAGCAACTGAGCGACAGTCGAATCTGAGCCGATGCCCGGGGCGACGAAGTTCAGCACCTGGCCCACGTCGCCGAACTTGATGAGTCCCAGCAGGCTCTGCAGGCTCTCCGAGAAGGTCGGGCTGGCGGTCAGCGCGAAGTCCTGCTGAACCGACGCCGCAAGCCCGGAGCTAATCACCGGCGCTACGGTCGTGCCGCCGAGCAGAGCTGCGCCAGCTAAGGCGGTGCCGGCAGCGAGCGTGCCGGCTTTGGCCACGAAGCCACGCGGCCCCATCGGCGCGGCAACAGTGGAAAGAGTGGACATGTACCTGGCCCCCTTCAGGGATTGAGAATTGGTGATGTGATACGTGCAACGTGAGCTAACTTAATATCTGCTCAGTCTTATGTCAACACATTCATTGATCGTTTTCCGATCAACAGCAACGCGTATTGGCAGGAACTTGCCAGGTGACCTCGTTGGCCGGGAGATTTCCGCAATCACGGGGACGTTCGTGCACCCTGCGAGTACTCTTGCTCGAGTAGCGAGATACTCAGCATATTCTATGTTTTTCATTCCTACCGAAACCTTCCGGCGCCCGCGCAATATGCATAGGCTGTAAATATTGCGCAATGGCCGTCAAATGGTACGAATTCCACGCGATTCGAATACTGGATAATTCCGGGCGTGAGCGAAATGCGCACAGCGCGAGAGCGAGCGCCGCACAGCAAACTTCTGATATCCCGCCTGAGCATGGACGCAAAACGCACCCCCGGCCCGCGTGATGCGAACCGGGGGTGATGAGAGAACGTACCCGCGCTACCAGTTGAACAGGCCCAGAGCCCCCAGGAAGTCGGTGACCGACATGGTGTCGATCGGCGCGCTGCCAGCGGGCAGGAGGTCATCCAGGACGCCGCCCAGCGTCAGCGAGCCCAGCGTGACACCAGAGGGGTCGAATATCGACCCGCCGATCGGGAGGTTGCTCAGATACGAATCCCACGTCTGGCCGGGTGTCAGACCGAGCAGGTTCCCCACCAGTGCTTGGTCCATCGGCGTGCTGTCCGTGCTGCTGACGGGCACGGTGTGCAGGTACTCGCCGAGGGTGTAGGCGCTGCCATTCAGAACCGAGTACGACGCAAATATCGTTCCCGCATATGCGGCCTGTTCGACATCGACGGTGGGAACCTTCAGAATCCCGCTCAACCAGTCGGTCAACGAGCTGTTGACGTTCAGGTCGGGGTGGCTCAGTATATTGCCCAGGTCGCCGCAGTGCAGGGTGCAGTAGTCGTAGTTCATGTTGTCCAGCCCGAGCGCGTTGATCATGCTCGAGTACTGGCTCAGCAGCGAGCCCATGCCCAGCGCGCTGGCCAGCTGGCTCAGTGAATGATCACCGGATCCGGGGGCACCCATCAGGTAATCCAGCACGTCACCGAGGTCGGTGTTGCCGATCGGCACGCCGTTGACCAGGAAGATGCTCCCGCTGCCCAGCAGCGACGTGACGGTGGAGCTGTAGAGCGGCTCGCTCAGGGAGAACCCGAGCGTGTTCGCAATACCCTCCAGGGTGAGTCCGCTCGTGTTGAGGTCGGCCAGCAGGCTCGCGATCGACGAGTCGAGACTCATCCCGAACTTGCCCAGCAGTTCGTCGAGGCTGCCGACGTTCCAGTTGTCCAGCAGGGTCTGCAGGCTCTCGGCGAACGTGGGGTAAGCCGCGAGGGCAACCTGCGCCTGGACGGACTGCGCGCCGGCAACCTCCGGCCCGACGGCGGCGACACCGAGAACGCCGGCGCCGGCCAGAACGGTGGCCGCGGCGAAGGTGCCGCCCTTGATGGCCAACGCGCGTGGGCGTGGCACTCCGATTCGACCCGACATGAACCACACCTTCCGCATACCCGGATCCCCCATGTGATCCAGCCGACTGCGCAAAAGCTAACGTGATTCAAAACATGTGTCAATCTCATGGAAATCCTGATATCAGGCTAAAAAGTATCCGAAAATGCCAGTAACATACCGGCGGATCAGGAAATCGGTTCAGTTCAGCGGAATCGGTTCCAGGATCTCGGCCCGAGCCTCCGGGGCGCTCACCCGCAGCGCGTCCGCCGAGGCGTCGTCGGGCTGTTCCTGCGACAGGATCTCGGCCTCCACCCGGGCGGCGTAGTTGGCCACTTCGGCCTCGACGGCGGCGTCGTCCCAGCCCAGCACCGGGGCCATCACCTCGGCGACTTCACGGGCGCAGTTCACCCCGCGGTGGGCGTATTCGATGGAGATCCGGGTTCGGCGGGCCAGCACGTCCTCCAGGTGCAGGGCGCCCTCGGCGACCACGGCGTAGGCCACCTCCACCTTCAGATAGGTCGGCGCCTCGGCGATCGGATCCAGCAGATCGGGGCGGCCGTCGGCGGCCGAGAGCACGTCGTGGATCAGCGAGCCGTAGCGGTCCAGCAGGTGCCGTACCCGGTAGGGGTGCAGGCCCTGGCGGGCGCCGACGTGCTCGGCCTGGTTGACCATGGCGAAGTAGCCGTCGGCGCCCAGCAGCGGCACCTTCTCGGTGATCGAGGGCGCCACCCGGGTCGGGATGAACTCGGCGGCGGCGTCGATCGCGTCGGCGCCCATCACCCGGTAGGTGGTGTACTTGCCGCCGGCTATGGCCACCAGGCCGGGCGTGGGCACCGCCACCGCATGCTCGCGGGACAGCTTGGAGGTGTCGTCGTTCTCCCCGGCCAACAGCGGCCGCAGACCCGCGTAGACGCCCTCGATGTCGGCGTGCGACAGCGGATTGGCCAGCGCGGTGTTGACGTGGGTCAGGATGTAGTCGATGTCGGCCTTGGTCGCCGCCGGGTGCGCCAGGTCCAGGTTCCAGTCGGTGTCGGTGGTGCCGATGATCCAGTGGGTGCCCCACGGGATGACGAACAGCACCGACTTCTCGGTACGCAGGATGATCGCCGCCTCGGAGACGATCCGGTCGCGCGGCACCACGATGTGCACGCCCTTGGAGGCCCGGACGTGGAAGCGGCCGCGCTGGCGGGACAGTGCCTGGATCTCATCGGTCCACACCCCGGTGGCGTTGACCACGACGTGCCCGCGCACCTCGGTGACGTGACCGTCCTCGGAGTCGCGGACGCGCACCCCGGTCACCCGGTCGCCTTCGCGCAGCAGTGCGACCACCTGGGTGGAGGTGCGGATCACCGCCCCGTAGTGCGCGGCGGTGCGGGCGACGGTCAGGGTGTGGCGGGCGTCGTCGACGACGGTGTCGTAGTAGCGGATCCCGCCGATCAGTGCGCTGCGTTTGAGTCCCGGGCACAGCCGCAGCGCGCCGGCGCGGGTCAGATGCCGTTGCGCGGGGACCGATTTCGCGCCGCCCAACTGGTCGTAGAGGAAGATGCCGGCCGCCACGTACGGGCGCTCCCACCACCGGTTGGTCAGCGGGTAGAGAAACGGCAGCGGCTTGACCAGATGCGGGGCCAGCGTGGTCAACGACAGCTCGCGCTCGTGCAGCGCCTCGCGCACCAGCCCGAACTCCAACTGCTCCAGGTAGCGCAGGCCGCCGTGGAACATCTTCGAGCTTCGGCTCGAGGTGCCGGCGGCGAAGTCACGGGCCTCGACCAGCGCCACCTTCAGGCCGCGGGTCGCCGCATCCAGCGCACACCCGGCGCCCACCACCCCGGCGCCGATCACCACCACGTCGAACTGTTCCTCGCCCAGGCGCTGCCAGGCCTGTGCTCGCTGCTGTGGGCTCAGCGTCGCGCCGTCCCAACTGTCGTCGATCTCGGGGCTGACCACGACTGACAGGCTACGTGGCCCGGTCGCCGATCGCGCGTCAGTCCAGATCGTCGTGCGTCATCAGCCGCCGGGCGGCCTCGGTCAGCGAACCCGACAGCGACGGATACACCGCCAGCGTCTGGGCCAGGTCGGCGACGGTGATCCGGTTCTGCACCGCCAGCGCGATCGGCAGGATCAGCTCCGAGGCGATCGGCGCCACCACCACGCCGCCGATCACCGTTCCGGTCGCCGGCCGGCAGAACAGCTTGAGGAAGCCGTGCCGCATCCGGCTCATCTTGGCCCGGGCATTGGTCTGCAGCGGCAGCATCACGGTGCGGGCCGGCACCGTGCCGTCGTCGATCTGGGACTGCGGCACCCCGACCGCGGCGATCTCAGGCCGGGTGAACACCGCCGCGGCCACCGTACGCAGCCGGATCGGCTGTACCGCCTCGCCCAATGCGTGATACATCGCGATCCGGCCCTGCATGGCCGCCACCGAGGCGAGCGGCAGCAGTCCGGTGCAGTCGCCGGCTGCGTAGATGCCGGCCACCGAGGTCCGCGACACCCGGTCCACCTGCAGATAGCCACCGGGCCCGAGTTCGATCCCGACCCGGTCCAGGCCCAGCCCCTCGGTGTTGGGCACCGACCCGACCGTCATCAGGGCGTGGCTGCCGGCCACAGTGCGCCCGTCGGTCATCGTGACCAGCACCCCGTCTCCGTCGCGGGCCACCGAGGCGGCCCGGGCGTTCTTGACCAGCGTCACGCCGCGTTCGGCGAAGGAGCGCTCCAGGACCCGGGCGGCGTCGGGATCCTCGTGCGGCAGCACCCGGTCGCGGCTGGCCACCACGGTGACGTGCACACCGAGTTCGGTGTAGGCGTTGGTGAATTCCGCGCCGGTCACCCCGGAGCCGACGATCACCAGGTGCTCGGGCAGCGCGGCCAGGTCATAGAGCTGGCGCCAGTTCAGGATGCGCTCGCCGTCCGGCTCGGCGCCCGGCACCACCCGCGGGCTGGCGCCGGTCGCGATCAGCACCACGTCGGCCTCGATCACCCGGCTGGTGCCATCTTGATGCGGCCCGGTCACCTCGACGCGGTGATGGGCCATGCCGTGATGTTTGTCGGTCAGCTGCGCCCGACCCGCGATCACCTCGACGCCGGCCGCTACGAGCTGGGCCTTGATGTCGTCGGACTGCGCCGCTGCCAGCGTCTTGACCCGGTCCTCGATCTTCTCCAGCTCGATCTCGGCGTCGGTGAAATGGATGTCGAAGCCCAGATGGGGGGCCCGGCGCAGTTCGGTGCGGACCCCCGAGGAGGCGATGAAGGTCTTGGACGGCACGCAGTCCCACAGCACGCAGGCGCCACCGATGCCGTCGGAGTCGACCACGGTCACCGTGGCGACCTCCGGGCCGCGGGCCGCCGCCACCAATGCTGCCTCGTACCCGGCCGGGCCGCCGCCAATGATCACAATGCGCGTCGAAGGAGAAGTCACAGCGACTAACCTATCGGCGCCTCGCCGTTTAAGCTTTCTGCCGTGCCGCTCTACGCCGCCTACGGGTCGAACATGCATCCCGAGCAGATGCTGCAGCGCGCACCGCATTCCCCGATGATCGGCACCGGTTGGGTGCACGGCTGGCGGCTGACGTTCGCCGGCGAGGACATCGGCTGGGAAGGTGCCCTGGCCACCGTGGTCGAGGACCCGGAGTCGAGCGTGTTCGTCGTTCTCTACGACGTCACGGCCGAAGACGAGAAGAACATGGACAGCTGGGAGGGCTCGGACTTCGGCATCCACAAGAAGATCCGCTGCCGGGTGGACAGCGCACCCGAGCCGGTGCTGGCGTGGCTGTACGTGGTGGACGCCTGGGAGAGCGGCATGCCCTCGGCCCGTTACCTCGGGGTGGTGGCCGAAGCCGCCCAGATCGCCGGCGCGCCAGACGAATACGTCCGCAATCTGCGTACCCGACCAGCCCGCAATATCGGGCCGGGAAGCTAGTTCTTTCTTTCGCGCGAGCCGGGGCACCACCCCCCTGGCGCGAGCGTGCGCGTCTGCACAACGACACGCCGGTGTGGCTGTACAGCTGTGCACCCTCGCGCGCGGGATTTGGCCGGGGATCCGGGGTTTTGGCGGACACGGGCCGCTCAGGCCGCGGCGCGCATCAAGTGCGTCTCGATGCGGCGGACGGTCTCCCATGGCCGGCGCCGGACGTCGTCGGCGATGATCGGGATCACCACCCAGCCCAGCTCCTCCAATGCGGCGCGCCGCTGACGTTCGTAGACGAACGCGTCCGGCCCCTCGTGCCAGACGACGCCGTCGTACTCGACCGCGACTCGCTGCTGCACCCAGGCGAAGTCCACCCGCCACGTCCGGTGATTGCGATCCACGATTTCGTGCTGCAGGACGGGCAGCGGCAAACCGCCGTCGATCATCATCAGCCGCGACTCACTCTCCATCTCCGATTCCGCCAGCGCGTCAGCCAGCGGCAGCAGTTCGCGCACGTCCACGATCCCGCGCCGGCCTGCCTGTCGGATGGCGGCGAGCTGCAACTCATGCTGCGTGCAGGTACCGCTGCGCAGCGCGGCATCCAGCGTCGCCAACGCCCGCGGACGACTCAGCGAACGGGCGACCTCGATCGCGGTCCACGCCGGCGCGGTCGCCGGGCGGCCGGCGACTTCGCTCAGTGGTGCGCCCTCGCGCCGGTGCACCACCAGCCCGTCGGCGTGGCGTAGTTGTTGGCCCGGTGGATTGAGCACGTGCAGATCGACGGGTTCCTCGGTGTCAAAGCCGTATGCCGCGGCCGCGGTCGCCAGACAGACCGCCACCGTGGTGCCAGTCGCCAGATCCAGCCCACGCAGCCGCAGCTCGGCGTCCAACTCCCCGTCGCCGTAGATGCCGTACCAAACCTTTTGCAGCGGACCATGTTTGAGTTCGCGTTCCAGGCCACGGCGAGTGAGGAACGTCAGCGCCTGCGCGGACGTCACCACCCCGCCCTGACGGTCGAGCAGTTGACGCAATCGGGGGTCCATGCCGCAGATCGTCGGCGCGGGACGCGAGAACGGGTTGCCTCACGGCGACCCGGCCGGCGCGAATTGTGGATCAAGGCCGGACTGTGCACCATCTCGTGTGGGCCCGAAGGTGCGTGACTGTACGGGAATTACAGCGTGTCGTTGTACAGACCCGCACGCTCGCGCCAAAGGGGGGAGGCTAGTCCGGCACGGCCTGATCGACGATGCCCGTCATCACCCGAACGCCGACCGCCAGCGCCCGCTCATCGAGATCGAACGTCGGCTGGTGCAGGTCCAGTTGCGAGCCACTGCCCGACCACACCCCGAGCCTGGCCATCGCGCCGGGAACCTCTTCGAGGTACCAGGAGAAGTCCTCCCCGCCGCCGGATTGCCGGGTGTCGGCCAGCACGTCGGGGCCGATGGCCTCGATCGCGTGGGTGAGCATCCGGGTGGACTGCTCCTCGTTGACCACCGGCGGAACCCCGCGGTAGTAGTACAGCGTGTGGTCGACGTGCAGCGGCGCCAGCAATGAGTCCACCGCCTCCTCGACGATGCCCTGCATCGCCAGCCAGGTCTCACGACTGGCGGTGCGCACCGTTCCGGCCAGCCGGCCGGCCTGCGGAATCGCGTTCGCGGCCGCACCCGCGCTGACCGCCCCCCACACCATGACGGTGTCGTCGCGCGGATCGATGCGCCGCGACAGCACCCCCGGCAGCCCGGTGATCAGCGTTCCCAACCCGTAGACCAGATCCGAGGTCAGGTGCGGCCGCGAGGTGTGCCCGCCGGGACCGTTGACGCTGATCTCGATGGTGTCGGCCGCCGACGTGATCGGCCCCGGGATGGTGGCCACCTTGCCGACCTCCAGGCGCGGGTCGCAGTGCAGCGCGAAGATCCGGCTGACCCCGTTCAACACACCGGCGGCGATCGCGTCGATGGCACCGCCGGGCATCAGTTCCTCGGCGGCTTGGAACACCAGCCGCACCCCCACCGGCAATCCGGCGCTGCGGTCGGCTTCGGCCATCGCCAGCGCGGCGCCCAGCAGGATCGCGGTATGCGCGTCGTGACCGCAGGCGTGGGTCACCCCCGGCACCAGCGAGGCATACGGCGCGCCGGTCTGCTCGGTCATCGGCAGCGCGTCGATGTCGGCCCGCAATGCGATACGCGGCCCGTCCTCGGGGCCGAAGTCACAGGTCAGGCCGGTTCCCGACGGCAGTACCTTGGGGTTGAGGCCGGCACCGGCGAGCCGCTCGGCGATGAACTGAGTGGTGGCGAACTCCTGCCGGCTCAGCTCCGGGTGGCGGTGCAGATGCCGCCGCCAGGCCACCAGCTCATCCGCGTTGTTGGCCAGCCACGCGTCGGCGGCCGCAGATGCCAGACCTGGAGACATTTAGGCAGTATCGCACCGTTGCACGCGGCTAAGCTCGGGGGCTGTGACGGTTCCGCTGGCAATCCAGGCTGCTGCGGTGGTGGCCCGGCACACCGGCGCCCCCAGCCATGACGTGGCGATCGTGCTCGGTTCCGGCTGGGCGCCCGCGGTCGCCGCGCTGGGCTCGGCCAACGCGACGATCCCGATGGCCGACCTGCCGGGGTTCAGCTCACCGACGGCGGTCGGTCACACCGGCGAGGTGGTCTCGATGGAGATCGGCGACCACCGGGTACTGGTTCTGGTCGGCCGAATCCACGCCTACGAGGGCCACAGCCTGGCCGAGGTGGTGCGACCGGTGCGCACGGCGGTCGCGGCCGGAGCCACCACGGTGATTCTGACCAATGCGGCCGGCGGTCTGAGGGACAGCTACCAGGTCGGTCAGCCGGTGCTCATCAGCGACCACCTGAACCTGACCGGACGTTCTCCGCTGCGCGGCGCGCACTTCGTCGACATGGTCGACGCCTACACCCCGGCACTGCGGGCACTGGCCCTGCAGGTCGACCCGACGCTGGCCGAAGGCGTCTACGCCGGGATGCCCGGCCCGCAATACGAGACGCCCGCGGAGATCCGGATGCTGCGCACGCTGGGTGCCGATCTGGTCGGCATGTCGACCGTGCACGAGGCGATCGCCGCCCGCGCCGCCGGCGCCCAGGTGCTGGGGGTGTCGCTGGTGACCAACCTGGCAGCCGGGATCACCGGCGAGCCGCTCAGCCACGCCGAGGTGCTGGCCACCGGCCGGGAGTCGGCGGCGGGCATGGGCGCGCTGCTCGCCGACGTCGTGACCCGGCTGTGAATCCAGCGGACTGGATCGCCCACGACCCCGACCCGGTGACCGCCGCGGAGTTGCGCGGGTGCAGCGCCGCAGAGCTGACCGCCAGGTTCGCCGCGCCGCTGCGGTTCGGCACCGCCGGCCTGCGAGGCCCGGTCCGCGGCGGCCCCGATGCGATGAACCTCGCCGTGGTGCTGCGCGCCAGCTGGGCGGTGGCGACGGTGCTGACCGCGCGCGGGCACGCGAGCGCGACGGTGGTGGTGGGCCGCGATGCGCGCCACGGCTCGGAGTCGTTTGCGGCGGCGACCGCGCAAGTGCTTGCCGCCGCGGGCTTTTCAGTGCTGCTGCTGCCCGATCCGTTGCCGACGCCGGTCGTGGCGTTCGCGGTGCGGCAGACCGGAGCCGCGGCCGGCATCCAGATCACCGCATCGCACAACCCGGCGGCCGACAACGGCTACAAGGTGTACTTCGACGGCGGGCTGCAGATCGTCTCGCCGATCGACACCGAGATCGAGACCGCGATGGCCGCCGCTCCCCCGGCCGACGAGATCCCGCGTCAACCGGTGGCCCCGACCGGGCAGGAGCTGGTGGCGGGCTATATCGCGAGGGCGGCAACGGTGCGACGTCATCGCGGGCAGGTCCGGGTGGCGCTGACCCCGCTGCACGGGGTGGGCGGCGAGACGGCGGTCGCGGCGTTGCGTGCCGCTGGGATCAACGATATCCGCACCGTGGCAACCCAATTCGATCCCGATCCGGATTTCCCGACGGTGGCGTTCCCCAATCCGGAGGAGCCCGGCGCCACTGATGAGCTGCTGAAGTCAGCCGCCGAGGCCGGCGCCGACATCGCGATCGCGCTGGATCCCGATGCCGACCGGTGCGCGCTGGGCATCCAGACGCCAGAGGGCTGGCGCATGCTCACCGGCAACGAAACCGGTTGGCTGTTGGGCGATTATCTGCTGTCCGAACTGCCGGCGGGCCGGGCGGCGGGTGCGGTGGTGGCAAGCAGCGTGGTCTCGTCGCGGATGCTGGCCGGTATCGCGCAGCACTATGGCGCCCGCCATGTCGAGACGTTGACCGGGTTCAAGTGGCTGGCACGGGCCGACACCGGTCTGCCCGGGGCCACCTTGATCTACGCCTACGAGGAGGCGATCGGCTACTGCGTGGATCCGGACGCGGTCCGCGACAAGGACGGCATCAGCACTGCGGTGCTGGCCTGTGATCTGGTTGCAGCCCTGCGTGATCGGGGTGCCACGCTGACTGCGGCGCTGGAGACGCTGGCCCGCCGGCACGGCGTGCATGTGACCGACGCGGTCACCCGCCGGCTTGCCGACCCGAGCGAGGCGGCAGCGGTGATGGCCCGGTTGCGTGCCGATCCGCCGAAGGAACTGGCCGGATTCGCTTTGGCCGCAACCGATCTGCTGCACCGCGACGGGCCTGTCACCGACGCTTTGGAGTTCACCGGCAGCCGCGACGGCACCTCGGTGCGGGCGGTGGTGCGGCCGTCGGGCACCGAGCCGAAGCTCAAGTGCTATCTGGAAGTGGCCAGGGAACCATCGGAGCCCCTCGACCCTTTCGCCGACCTGGCCGACGACCGCGCCCAGGCCACAAAGGTCTGCGCGGCACTGGCCGACGCGGTGCGCGACTGGTAGCTCAGCGCGGTCCGAACTGGCGGTCGCCGGCGTCGCCGAGCCCCGGCACGATGAACGCGTCGTCGTTGAGTCGCTCATCGACGGCCGCGGTGACAAGCCGCGCCGGGAAACCGGAATCTTCCAGTGCCGCAATGCCCTCCGGTGCGGCCACCACGCACACCACGGTGACGTCGGTGGCGCCGCGTTCGGCCAGCAGGCCGATGGCGTGCACCAGTGAGCCGCCGGTGGCCAGCATCGGGTCCAGGACCATGACCGGCTGGTCGCTCAGGTCCGCCGGCAGTGAGGCCAGATACGGCATCGGAACATGGGTGGCCTCGTTGCGCGCCACGCCGACGAACCCGACGGCCGCCTCCGGGATCAGGGCGTGGGCGGCGTCGAGCATGCCCAGCCCGGCACGCAGCACCGGCACCAGCAGCGGCGGGCGGCCCAGTCGGGCCCCGGCGGTCTCTGCCAGCGGTGTGCGCACCGTGATCTGTTCACGGGGTGCGTCGCGGGTGGCCTCGTAGATCAGCATCCAGGTCAACTCATGCAGAGCCGAGCGGAAGGTGGCTCGATCGCTGCGCTCGTCGCGCAGGGTGCTCAGCCGCGCCGCGGCCAACGGGTGATCGATGACGCACACGTCCACGCCAGCGACCCTACGGGTTATGTGTCGAGATAGTTGAAGAGACTGAAGCCCAGTCCGGCCAGGTCCAGCAGCGGCTCGGCGGAGATCAGCGGTGCACCGTTGAAGATGGCGTCCGGCCCCAGCACGTCGAGCAGGTTCCACTGGGTGGCCAGGTCCTGCCATGCGGTGAGCAGCGAGTGGTCCAGGTCGATGGTCAGGTGGTAGCCGGTCAGCATCGCGTCGATGATCGACTGCGACAGCGGCGCCTGACCGGCGAAGTCCAGCAGGTGGTTGACGGTGTTGGTCAGGCTCTGCACGCCGGCGTACTGCAGTCCGGCCAGCATCTGCAGCGGGTCCATCCGCAGCAGGAATCCGGCGGCGCCGGTGTCCTCCGAGAGGTGTCCGCTGGCGGTGACCGCCCATGGGCCGGCCGCACCGATCGGGTCGACACCGCCCACGGTGAACCCGGCATCGGGGGCGCCGGGGTTGCCGTAGGACCAGTCGATAGTCGTCTTCAGGATGGGCGCCAGCGCGTCGCCGACCAACTTGCCGACGTCCCCGAGCCCGTAGAGCGGCCCCAGGATCGGCAACTGGTCGGTGGGCAGCATGTAGAAGTCGTTCGCCCCGATCGAGCCGAGGTCGATGGCGTTGCCGAGGTTGTCGTTGAAGTAGGCGCCGTGCACCGCCAGAATCCCCATCAGCGCGTTGAGCACGGCCACGATGTTGGTGGGGTCCTGCGGGAAGTTCGACCAGCCGTCGTATTCGTTGCTGTAGATGCTGGCGTGGAAGTCGGTCGGGGCCGCGCCGATGCCCAACGGAATGCCGAGGAACGGGATGTGTTGCATGTTGCCGTCCAAGCCGTTGGCGAAGTCCAGCCGGCTCAGGATGCCGCCGATCGGGCTGTTGGGGTCACCGATCAGCACAAAGTTCACATTGTCCGGGTTGTAGGCGCCGCCCGGCACATCGGCGAGCAGCTTCTGCATCGCCAGCGTGGCGATCACCGCACTCTGCGAGTAGCCGAACACCGTGACGTCATCGCCGGCCTCCAACTGCGGGCGAATCGCGGCGTCGAGGCCGGCAGCGCCCTGCGCCAGCGAGTCCGCGAAGTTCAGCTGCGGGACCGGCAGCGGCTGGCAGACGATCGGGCAGAACTGCTCGGGGGTGACCAAGCCCTCGAACCCATAGCCGGGGAACATCGACTGCCCGGCAAACCACGGGGTGGTCGGCTGCAGGTAGAAGGCCCGCACCACATCCATGTAGTTGCCGATGGTCGGGTCGGCCTGGCCGGTGCCGGACATGATCCAGCCCTCGTCGGCCAGCAGCGCGATCTCTGCGACCAGGTTGTCAAGCCGGGCCGCCCATGCCGGGGACAACAGCGCTGCCGGGCCCAGCACGGCGGCGCCCAGGACGGCGGCTAACGGTGCAGTACCGAGTCGACGCAGCCGCTTCACCGTCATGCCAGACCTCCGCACCTTTGACGAACTGTGTTCCAACTAATAGCAAAGCGCTTGTCTATCAGCCGGATTTAAGGGTTCACCTTGAATGAGAGCACGGACGTTGTCAAATGGAACACGCGCGCGGCGGTCCGGCGGGCCTGGCGAGTTCTAGGCGCCGAAGACATTGAAGATGTCGAAACCCGCCCCGACCAGCGCCAACAGGCCGTCGCCGGGAATGCCCACCCCGCTCAGCACGGCGTCGGGACCCAGCACATCGGACAGATCCAGGGAACTGGCCAGGCCGCTCCACGCGTCCAGCAGGGACTTGTCGATCGAGTTGATCAGGTCGTAGCCGGTGATGGTCTGCAGGAAGTCGGTGATACCGGCGATCGTGCTGATGTCGCCGGCCGAGAGGACACCCCCGCTGGCGGCGGCCGCGACATCGGCCCACGGACCGACTAGGCTTTGGATCAGCGCGTTCTCGACTCCAGCGAACATCTGCAGCGGGTCCATCTTGGGGAACAGACCGGTGACGCTTGAGCCGTCGTAGAGCTCGCCGGTGGGGGTCATGGCCCACGGTCCCCCGGCCACCCCGAACGCCTGTTGGTAGGGGCTGCCGCTGATGAAGTCGCCGGCCGGGATCTTGTAGAGGCCGTTGACCTCCGGATCCCCGGCGTTGCCATAGCCCCAGCCGATGGCCAGCCGGGCCCACGGTGAGAAGAAGTCGCCAAAGAATTGCCCGGGAATACCGCCGTTGTACATGAACTGCAGAATCGGGAGATTCTGCGGAATCATGTAGAAGTTGGCATCGCCGATGGAGCCGATATTGATAGCGCTGGCCATCTGTTCGGCGCTGTAATCCGGGTAATACGGGTGCACAGTGAGGATGCCGATCAGAGCGTTGATCACGGCCAGGATGTTGGTCGGATCCTGTGGGAAATTGGCCCAGCCGTCATATTCGCCGGTGTAGATGTCGGTCGAGATATGTGCGGTGGGAGTGGGATCCAGGCTCAGCGGGATGTTCACGAACGGGACGTGCTGATCACCCGGGAACTGGAAGCGATCCAGGATGCCCCCGATCGGGTTGTTCGGGTCACCGATCAGGACCACGTGCAGGTTGCCCAGCTGATCCATGGTCGGGTTGCCGGCGGTGCCGGCGCCTGCGATCAAGTTGTTCATCTCGATGGAGGCGATCGACGCGCTCTGCGAATAGCCGAACACGGTGACGTTGTCGCCGGCCAGCAGCTGCGGCACGATCGACTGGTCCAGTGCGGCGACACCGGCGTCCAGCGATTGGCTGAAGTTGAGCGGCGGCGCCCCCGGGATGCACACGAACGGGCAGAACTGCTCCGGGGTGACCAGGCCGGTGAAGTCATAGTCGGGAAACGTCGGCTGGCCGGGGAAATGCGGTGGCGACGGCTGCAGGAAGTTCGCCAGAATCTGGCTGATGTAGGGCCCGACGGTGGGATCGGGCACGCCGGTGCCGCTCATGATCCAGCCCTCGTCGGCGAGCAACCGCAGCCGGGCACTGAGCTGCTCGGCGCCGGAAGCGGCCAACGTCCACAGCGGCCCCAGTGTCGAGGCCCCACCCACCACCGACACGCACAGCGCTGTCAGTGCTGCGGCGCTGAGCGCGCGCATCTTTCCTGCCGTCATGACGACCTCCCCGACCGCGAATCTGTGTTCTGGATCACATCCGCTGGTGCGACCCTAACGGTTAGATGAATAGCGCGCCAAGATTCGACACGGAGCATTAAGGAATCTCCCCGGTTCAAGCACCCCGGCGCTGTCTCGTTATCCTGTGCCGCATGGCAGCTGACCTCGTACCGATCCGCGTCGCGGTGACCGCTGGTGACCGCTACACCCTGTGGGCGCCGGCCTGGCGCGACTCCGGTGACGAGTGGGAGGCCTTCCTCGGCAAGGACGAGGACCTCTACGGTTTCGCCTCCGCCGCCGACCTGGCGGCATTCGTGCGGACCAACACCGACAACGACCTGGCCGACCACCCGGGTTGGCAGGCGCTCACCGAGGCCAACGCCCACCGGCTCAACCCGCGCGGCAGCCGCCGGTACGACCTGATCGCGGTGGAGGAGCTGCTCAGCGACAAGCCGTCCGAGAAGTCGGTCCGCACCGTGGCCGACGCGATGGAGATCGTGTCGGCGATCGGGTCGGTGTGCGACCTGACCGCGGTGACGAAGTTCTTCAACGGCAACCCCAGCCTGGGCACCCTGGCCGGCGGGATCGACAACTTCAGCGGTCGCGCCGGCCGCAAACGCTGGAACGCGATCGCCGAGATCATCAACCACAGCTGGGGCAACGTACTGACCGCTGTCGAAGAGATCCTGACCACCCCCGACGTCGACGCCGCGGCGTCCGCACAGGCGGCCGAGGAACTGGCCGCCGAAGCCCCGGCCGAGCCGGAGACCTCGGTCGCTGAAGAGCCGCTGGACGAGCAGGCCGATGCCGCCCCGGCGAGCGATACGGCACCCGGAGACCGGGTGGTGCTCGGCGGCGACGAGGACTTCTGGACGAAGGTGGGTATCGACCCGATCCGGATCATGACCGAGAACGGGACGTTCTTCTCGCTCCGCTGCTACCTGGGCGACAAGCCGGTGTTCCTCGGTCGCAACGGCCGGATCAGCGTGTTCGCCTCCGAGCGTGCCCTGGCCCGTTACCTGGCCGATGAGCACGATCACGACCTGGCGGATCTGAGCACCTACGACGACATCCGGACCGCCGCCACCGACGGCTCGCTGTCGATCGACATCACCGACGACAACGTCTACGTGCTGTCCGGAATGGCCGACGACCTGACCGACGGGCCAGACGCCGTGGACCGCGAGCAGCTCGAGCTGGCCGTCGAGTTCCTTGAGGACGTGGGGGCCTACGCCGAGGACGGCATAGTCACCGAGACCCTCAAACCGGACCGCCCGCTGGGCCGGCTGGTGAGCTACGTCCTGGACCCGGACTCGGTGGACGAGCCGCAGCGCCCGTTTGCGCCCGCCATCAAGGAGTGGGAGCAACTCGAACAGTTCATGCAGTCACGCCTGCGACGCGAATAAGAATTTCTTATCTATCATTTCCTGCAATTGCAGGTGGCAATTGCAGGAATTTCATTGCCGGGCCGTCGCGACCCGGATAGCATTTGGCCCGTTAACGTCTGGGCCGTGTGGTTTGTGGCCCTTCCCGCCTGAAAGGACTACATATGCGCAAGGCAACGCAACGAGCCGCAGCCGTATCCGCCGCAGTCTTGGGGATCGCACTGGTCGGCACGGGTTGCAGCACCGCCACCAAGGAGAAGACCAGCGATGTGCTGAGTTCGGCCAGCTCGGCCGCATCCTCAGCCGGATCGGCGGCGAGTTCGGTGATCTCGTCAGCGGTCACGGCCCCTGGCGAGGAGAGCGGCGCGGCCAGCTCCACCGAGATGACCGGTGCCGACGGCAAGGAGTACACCGTCTCCGGCCCGATCCTGGCCAAGCTCGACTCTTTGGACGCAGCCGACAAGCAGAGCCTGGGTGAGCCCACCGGCGCCGAGCAGAAGAACCCCGACGGCGGCATCTACCAGCAGTTCGACGGCGGCGTGATCGTCCACACCACCCGGTCCTACGTGGTGTGGGGCAAGATCCGCGACAAGTGGAACGAGCTGGGCGGTTCGCAGGGCAAGCTCGGTTACCCGACCAGTGACGAGACCACTAACGCCGACGGTGCCAAGCAGAGCACCTTCGAGCACGGCGTCGTCACCTGGAAGACGGGCGACGCGGAGGCCACTGTCGCCGAGCACTGATCCTTGACGACGAAGGCCGGGCAGTCGCAAGCGCGATTGCCCGGCTTTCGCCGTTTTCGCCGAGCGCGCACAAATGTCCGGCACCACTTGGGGAAATACCGAACGTTTGTGCACGGTCGGCCTATTTGGGCGCCAGGCCTATGTGGGTGCCAGGCCTATGTGGGTGAGGCCAGCGCGGCGTATTGCGGCTTGATGACGTCCTCGATGATCGCCACCCGCTGATCGAACGGGATGAACGCCGACTTCATCGCATTGACGGTGAATCGCTGCATGTCGGTCCAGCCGTAGCCGAACGTCTCGGCGAGCACCAGCATCTCCTTGCTCATGGTGGTGTCGCTCATCAGCCGGTTGTCGGTGTTGACCGTCACCCGCAGCCGGGCGCGGGCCAGCAGGTCGAAGGGGTGCTCGGCGATGCTGTCGACCGCGCCGGTCTGCACGTTGGAACTCGGGCACAGCTCCAACGGGACCCGCTTGTCACGCAGGATCGCCGCCAGCCTCCCCAGCTGTGGAACCCCGTCGTCGTCAAGCACGATGTCGTCGGTGATCCGCACCCCGTGGCCGAGCCGGTCGGCGCCGCAGAACGCGATCGCCTCGTGAATGGATGGCAGCCCGAACGCCTCGCCGGCGTGAATGGTGAAGCGGGCGTTGTGGTCTCGCATGTACTCGAAGGCATCGAGGTGTCGGCTCGGCGGGTAGCCGGCTTCGGCTCCGGCGATATCGAAGCCGACCACGCCCTTGTCCCGGAATCGGATTGCCAGCTCGGCGATCTCCCGGCTCAGCGCGGCGTGGCGCATCGCGGTGACCAGACAGCGCACGGTGATCTCTCGGCCGGCGGCAGCGGCGTCACGCTCGCCGTCGGCGAAGCCGGCCAGTACCGCGTCGGTCACCTCGTCGAAGGACAGCCCGCCCTCGATGTGCAGTTCCGGCGCGAAGCGCACCTCGGCGTAGACCACGGCATCGGCGGCCAGGTCCTCGACACATTCCCGGGCCACCCGGTGCAGCGCGTCGGCGGTCTGCATCACCGCCACGGTGTGGCTGAACGGCTCCAGGTAGCGCTCCAATGATCCGCTGTGTGAGCGGGTGCGAAACCAGGTGGCCAGCTCGTCGGGGTCGGTTGCCGGCAGACCGTCATAACCGACCTGCCCGGCGATGTCGACGACGGTGGCAGGGCGCAGACCACCGTCGAGGTGGTCGTGCAGCAGCGCCTTGGGGGCCCGGCTGATCGAGGACAGGTTCAGCGGTGTGGTCATGGCCTCTTTCCCGGGTCGTCACGTTCGTCAAGCACCGCGTAGCCGCCGTCCAGCTCGGCGCAGGCCGATCCGAACCGATCCGGCGTGTCGCTGTACAGCGTGAACAGGGCCTGCCCGGCGCTGACCGGCTCACCCGGCCGCCGATGGATCCGCACCCCGGCCCCGGCCTGCACCGCTTCGCCGGGGCGGGTGCGGCCCGCTCCCAGCCGCCAGGCCGCCAATCCCACTGCCATCGCGTCGATGTCTCCCATTGTGCCGCTCCGCGGGGCCGTGACGGTCTCCGAACATGCCGCCACCGGCAGCGGAACGCTCAGGTCGCCGCCTTGGGCGGCGATCATCGCGGTGAACCGGTCCATCGCGGTGCCGTCGGCCAGGGTCGCGGCCGGATCGCGGTCGCCCCGGCCGGCCAGCTCGAGCATCTCGGTGGCCAGCGTCAGTGTCAGCGCCACCACGTCGGCGGGGCCACCACCGGCCAGCACCTCCAGGGCCTCGGCGACCTCCAGGGCGTTGCCGACGGTAGCCCCCAGCGGGGTGTTCATGTCGGTGAGCACGGCGCGGGTCGGCACGCCGTGCGCCGCACCGAGGGCGACCATCATGTCGGCCAGTTCCCGGGCCTGCTCGGGCGATTTCATGAACGCCCCGCTGCCGACCTTTACATCCAGGATGAGGGCACCAGCGCCTTCCGCCAGCTTTTTGCTCATCACCGAACTGGCGATCAGCGGCAGCGACTCCACAGTGGCGGTGATGTCGCGCAGCGCGTAGAGCTTGGCGTCGGCCGGCGCCAGGGCTCCGGCCGCGAAGATCGCCGCGCCCACGTCCACCAGCTGCTCGCGCAGACGCCGGGTCGTCACGGTGGCGTCGAAGCCGGCGATGGACTCCAGCTTGTCCAGGGTGCCCCCGGTATGGCCCAGGCCCCGTCCGGAGGCCTGCGGCACCGCCGCGCCGCAGGCCGCGACGACGGCCACCAACGGCAGGGTGATCTTGTCCCCCACGCCGCCGGTGGAGTGCTTGTCGACGGTGGGCAGCAGCTCACCGTGACGCCGCAGGTCGCGCCAGTCGAGCTGTTCCCCCGAGGCGATCATCGCCGCGGTCCAGCGGGCGGTCTCGCGGGCGTCCATACCGCGCAGGAAGATCGCCATCAGCAACGCCGACATCTGTTCGTCGGCGACCCGTCCGGCGGTGTAGGACTCGATCAACCAGTCGATCGCGGCGTCGGACAGTGCGCGGCCGTCGCGTTTGGCGGCGATCAGGGTGGGAGCGTCGAAAGTCACGGCAGCGAGTCGGGTCCGAAGGCATCCGGCAGCAGATCGCCGAGTGGCCTGGCACCGGCGGGGTGGTCGATCAGCAGGCCCGGCCCGCCGTGTTCGAGCAGCACCTGGCGGCAGCGGCCGCACGGCATCAGCAGTGTGCCGTCGGTGTCGGTGCACGACAGCGCCACGAGCTTGCGACTCTGACCGGCGCCGCTCGCGTGCAAAGCGCAGACCACCGCACATTCGGCACACAGGCCCAGGCCATATGAGACATTCTCCACATTGCAGCCGGTCACCACCGCGCCGTCGCCGGTGAGCGCGGCAGCCCCGACACGCAACCCCGAGTACGGCGCATAGGCCCGGGCGGCAACGCCGATAGCATTGTGCCGCAACATATTCCAGTCAATTTCTGCGACCACGTCAGCCGACTCCGTTTCGATCTGAGCGCACCGAATCACCTCATCAACCCGTCTGGCCGGCCGAAAATCAGCCTAGCCGCGGGCCGTTGCTACTCACCGGTAACTTCGATGATGTCGTTTCGACCCTGTGGATGGGTTTAGAGTCCAAGACGGGGTTAGCCAAACAGCAACGCCGTTGCGTAGCGACGCGGACGCTGGAAACCCCTGCAAAGCAGGTCAAAGCAGCTACATGGAGGCGCTGATGACGGCGACATCCGCCGATGCGACTGGGTCGCCGGGAACGCGGACAGACGCTCCGCGACGCCGGCGGCAAAGTCTTTATAAGGGCGACCCCGGCATGTGGGCGTTCGCACTGCACCGGATCACCGGTGCGACCATCTTCTTCTTCCTGTTCGTACACGTCCTCGACACGGCCCTGGTCCGGGTGAGCCCGCAGGCCTACACCGAGGTGATCGCGACCTACAAGACCCCGCTCGTGGGCCTGATGGAGCTGGGCCTGGTGGCCGCGGTGCTGTTTCACGGCCTCAACGGGGTCCGGCTGATCCTGATCGACTTCTGGTGGCAGGGCTGCCGCTGGCAGCGCCAGATGCTGGTAGCGGTCGGCGTGATCTGGCTGGTGGTGATGGTCCCGGTGGTGGTCCGGATCGGAATGCACATGGCGGAGCGATTCTTATGAGCACACCTGACCTGCAACTCGGACGTGGCGGAGTAGCGCCGGTGCGCGGCCTCGACCGCGACCGCCCGGCCAGCCTGGGCAACCCGCGTGCGCCGTTCCGGCACAAGGGAATGGCCAACTTCGAGAAGTACACCTGGCTGTTCATGCGGTTCTCCGGCGCGGTGCTGATCTTCCTGGTGCTCGGGCACCTGTTCATCATGCTGATGTGGCAGGACGGGGTGTACCGGATCGACTTCAACTACGTGGCGGAACGCTGGCACTCGCCGTTCTGGCAGATTTGGGACCTGAGCCTGTTGTGGCTGGCCCAGCTGCACGGCGGCAACGGCATGCGCACGATCATCGGCGACTACACCCGCAGCGGCCGCAGCCGGTTCTGGCTGATGAGCCTGTTGGCGGTGTCGATGATCTTCACGCTGGGACTGGGCAGCTATGTGCTGCTGAGCTTCGACGCGAACATTTCTTGACGGCAGATTCGGTAGCGAACGGGTGATATCGCGGTGATTCAGGAACATCGATACGACGTGGTGATCGTCGGGGCCGGCGGCGCCGGGATGCGCGCAGCCGTCGAGGCGGCGCCCCGGGCCCGCACAGCGGTGCTGACCAAGCTCTACCCCACCCGCAGCCACACCGGTGCGGCGCAGGGTGGCATGTGCGCGGCGCTGGCCAACGTCGAGGACGACAACTGGGAGTGGCACGCCTTCGACACCGTCAAGGGCGGCGACTATCTGGCCGACCAGGACGCGGTGGAGATCATGGCCAAGGAGGCCATCGACGCGGTACTGGACCTGGAGAACATGGGCATGCCGTTCTCCCGCACCCCCGAGGGCCGCATCGACCAGCGCCGGTTCGGCGGCCACACCCGCGACCACGGCAAGGCCCCGGTGCGCCGGTCCTGCTACGCCGCCGACCGCACCGGCCACATGATCCTGCAGACGCTGTACCAGAACTGCGTCAAGCACGATGTCGAGTTCTTCAACGAGTTCTACGTGCTGGACCTGGTGCTCACCGAGACTCCGTCGGGTCCGGTGGCCACCGGTGTGGTCGCCTATGAGCTCGCGACCGGCCAGATTCACGTCTTCCACGCCAAGGCCATCGTGCTGGCCACCGGCGGCTCGGGCCGGATGTACAAGACCACCTCCAACGCCCACACCCTGACCGGTGACGGTATGGGCGTCGTCTTCCGCAAGGGACTTCCCTTGGAGGACATGGAGTTCCACCAGTTCCACCCGACCGGTCTGGCCGGCCTGGGCATTCTGATCTCCGAAGCCGTGCGCGGTGAGGGCGGCCGGCTGCTCAACGCCGACGGCGAGCGGTTCATGGAGCGCTACGCCCCGACCATCGTCGACCTGGCGCCCCGCGACATCGTGGCTCGCTCGATGGTGCTCGAGGTGCTCGAGGGCCGCGGTGCCGGACCGAACAAGGACTACGTCTACATCGACGTGCGTCACCTCGGAGAGGACGTCCTCAACGAGAAGCTGCCCGACATCACCGAATTCGCCCGCACCTACCTGGGTGTGGACCCGGTCAAGGAGCTGGTGCCGGTCTACCCGACCTGTCACTACGCCATGGGCGGCATCCCGACCACGGTGACCGGTCAGGTGCTGCGCGACAACACCGCTACCGTGCCCGGGCTCTACGCCGCCGGCGAGTGCGCGTGCGTGTCGGTGCACGGCGCAAACCGGCTGGGCACCAACTCACTGCTGGACATCAACGTGTTCGGCCGTCGCGCCGGTATCGCCGCGGCCGAGTACGCCGCCGGCCACGACTTCGTCGAGCTGCCGGAGAACCCGGCCGACATGGTGGTCAACTGGGTCGCCGCCATCTTGTCCGAGCACGGCAACGAGCGGGTGGCCGACATCCGCGGTGCCCTGCAGCAGACGATGGACAACAACGCCGCGGTGTTCCGCACCGAGGACACCCTCAAGCAGGCGCTCAAGGACGTGCAGGCGCTCAAGGAGCGGTACTCGCGGATCACCGTGCACGACAAGGGCAAACGCTTCAACTCCGACCTGCTGGAGGCCATCGAGCTGGGCTTCCTGCTGGAGCTGGCCGAGGTCACCGTCGTCGGTGCGCTGAACCGCAAGGAGTCCCGCGGCGGGC
Organism: Mycobacterium zoologicum; assembly: GCF_020181635.2. Classification (NCBI taxonomy): domain Bacteria; kingdom Bacillati; phylum Actinomycetota; class Actinomycetes; order Mycobacteriales; family Mycobacteriaceae; genus Mycobacterium; species Mycobacterium zoologicum. The sequence goes on from NZ_JAYJJS010000020.1 coordinate 80,814, forward strand.
ACGCTCGCGAGGACTACCCCAACCGCGACGACGTCAACTACATGCGCCACACCATGGCATATAAGGAAGGCCCCGATCTGATCTCCGATATCCGGCTGGACTACAAGCCGGTGGTGCAGACCCGCTACGAGCCGAAGGAGCGGAAGTACTGATGGCTGACACCTGCTGCTCATCCGAAGGCGGCTGCTGCTCACCGGGTCCGTCCAGTGCAGCCCCGGTCGCATTCGTCGACGGCCCGCCAGCCGGTGACCCGCCGCTGCCCCCGGTGCCCGAGGGCGCGCACATGGTCACGCTCAAGATCGCCCGGTTCAACCCGGAGAACCCCGACCAGTACGCCGCCACCGACGGCTGGCAGAGCTTCCGGGTGCCGGCGCTGCCCACCGACCGGCTGCTGAACCTGCTGATCTACGTCAAGAGCTACCTGGACGGCACGCTGACCTTCCGCCGGTCCTGCGCGCACGGGGTGTGCGGCTCCGACGGAGTGCGGGTCAACGGCAACAACAAGCTGGCCTGCAAGATGCTGATGCGCGACATCCTGCCCAAGAAGCCGGGCAAGGAGCTGACGCTGACCATCGAGCCGATGCGTGGGCTTCCGGTGGAAAAAGACCTCGTGGTCAACATGGAACCATTCATGGACGCCTACAAGGCGATCAAGCCGTATCTGATCACCACCGGTAACCCGCCCACCCGGGAATGGATCCAGAGCCAGCACGACCGGCACCGCTACGACGACACCACCAAGTGCATCCTGTGCGGCATCTGCACCACCAGCTGCCCGGTGTACTGGAGCGAGGGGTCCTACTTCGGCCCGGCGGCGATCGTCAACGCCCACCGGTTCATCTTCGACTCCCGCGACGAGGGTGCCGCCGAGCGCCTGGACATCCTCAACGAGGTCGACGGGGTGTGGCGCTGCCGCACCACGTTCAACTGCACCGACGCCTGCCCGCGCGGTATCGAGATCACCAAGGCGATCCAGGAGGTCAAGCGGGCGCTGATGTTCGCCCGCTAGCCCCCCCTTTGGCGCGAGCGTGCAGAACGGTCCGCCCCCACCTGGGGAAATGCCGCGCCAAGGTGCACGCTCGCGGAGGGTTCGTTGACGGCGTGATAAGACACTGACCATGCATTGGTACACCGGCAACGCCGTCTACGACACCGTCCTGACCGTCGCGTTCGGCTTCGCCGCCTTCGTGATCGTCGGCGGCTTCTTCGGTCAGAGCTCCTATGGGCGGTTCTCGACGACGCAGCTCGGCTTGAATCTGAACCCGAAGTTCGGCTGGTGGCTGATGGAGATCCCGGCGACCGTCGTTTTTCTGGTCGCCTACCTGAGCGGGCCGGCCCGCTTCGAGCCGACGTCGCTGGTGCTGGCCGGGATCTGGGCGCTGCACTACGCCAACCGCGGCTGGTTCTTCCCGCTGGCGATCCGCCAGATGCCCGGCAAGCGCAGCACGTTCAACATCTCGGTGGTGGTGATGGGCATGCTCGTCACCTCCATGCACGGGTATTTGAACGGGGCGCTGTTCAGCCACGACTACTTCCACCAGTACGGCCGCGGCTGGTTGACCGATCCCCGCTTCCTGGTGGGCCTGGCGATCTACCTGTGCGGGTTCGCGCTGCTGGTCAACTCCGAGTCGATCGTGCGCAACCTGCGCGACAAGAACAACCCGAGCGGTGCCGAGTACCGGATTCCGTTCGGCGGCGGGTTCCGGTTCGTCACCAGCCCGGCGTATCTGGGCGAGATTATCGCCTGGACCGGCTTCGCCGTGCTGACCTGGGCGCTGCCCGGGGTGGCGATCCTGTTGATCACCGCCGGCAACCTGGTCCCCCGGGCGCTGGGCACCCACCGCTGGTACCGGGAGAAGTTCGCCGACTACCCCACCGACCGCAAGGCGCTGGTCCCCTTCCTGATCTGAGGCCCGGGCCCTCCCCTGCCCCCCTTGGCGCGACCGTGCACGGGTGTACGGCATTTCCCCAGGTGGGGGCGGACATTCTGCACGCTCGCGGGGAAGGCGGGCGGGGAACAACGGGCGGCTGTCACATTCCGGCGGGCTGCCCCGTCCAAGGGGTATGACTACCAAACCGCGCATCGAACCACTGCCCCCGAAACGCACCAACCTGCTGGTGCGCGCCATGTACCGCTACGCCAAGCGTCGCTTCGGTGAAGTTCCCGAGCCGTTCACCGTCGCCGCGCATCACCCCCGGCTACTGGTGGCCAACGCCGTGCACGAAGGCCTGCTGCAGAGCGGATCCCGCAAGCTGCCGACAAGCGTGCGAGAGCTGGCGGTGTTCTGGACCGCTCGCACCGTCGGCTGCTCGTGGTGCGTGGACTTCGGTTCCATGCTGACGCGGCTGGAGGGCCTGGACGTCGACCGGCTCAAGCAGATCGACGACTACGCCACCTCGCCGCGGTTCGACGACGACGAGCGGGCGGCCATCGCCTACGCCAATGCGATGACCACCGACCCGCACACCGTCACCGACGCCCAGGTCGCCGACCTGCGGGATCGCTTCGGTGATGTCGGGGTGATCGAGCTGACCTATCAGATCGCAGTGGAGAACATGCGGTCCCGGATGTACGTCGCACTGGGCGTCACCGAGCAGGGCTTCAACTCCGGGGACGCCTGCCGGGTGCCGTGGGCGGTCAGCGACCCGCAGGAGTGATCTCGACATAGGCGATCGAGATCCCCGCCACCGCACTGTTGCGGATCCTTTTGACCTTACCGGTGGGGGCGCCGATGTCGAAGACGGCACGGTCACGCATCTTGTCCATGGCGCGAAACATCAACGCGCCCAGTCGCTCCGCGATAGACATGTCATCCTCCGATCGACTCGCGCAGCGGCGTGCCGCGGAACTTGTCCGGATTGGCGATGTCCCAGATCGCCACCACCCGGCCGTCGCGGACCGTCACCGCGGTGACGCGCGGCAACAATTCGGCGAACCCCTCGACGGCGGGCGCCCCGGGCGTATAGGCGCCGAGTTCGCCGTTGACCAGCGCCAGCTGCTGAGCGCCTGACAGCGTCGGGCCGTAGCGTCGCGCCAGACCGAACAGGAACCGGGCCACGCTGTCCGCACCGCGGATGACCCGCGTGGCGGTCGGGGCCCGGCGGTTGGAGTCCCCGGTGAATGTCACGTCCGGGTGCAGCAGCGCCACCACCGCGTCCAGGTCACCGGCTGCCATGGCCGCCATCAGGGTGCCGACCACCTCGGCGTGCCCCGGATCCGGTTGCGGCGCAGGATCTGCCGCGACGGCCTTGCGGGCGCGCGACGCCAACTGGCGGGCTGCGGCCGCGGTGGTGCCCAGGGTGGCGGCCACGTCGTCGAACGGCACCGAGAACCCGTCGTGCAGCACGAACGCCACCCGCTGATCCGGGGTCAGCCGGTCGAGCACCACCATCGCGGCGAACCGGGCATCTTCACCGGCCACCACCGCCGACAGCGGATCGTCGTCGCCGAACCCGGTCACCACCGGCTCCGGAAGCCATTGCCCCACATAGGCTTCCCGTCGCCGCGGCGCCGAACGCAACCGGTCCAGGCCCAGCCGGCTGACCACCGTCGTCAACCAGGCCCGCAGATCGGTGATGTCGTCACGCCCGGCGGCGTCGTAGCGCAACCAGGCATCCTGCACGATGTCCTCGGCGTCGGCGAACATGCCGGTGAGCCGGTAGGCCACCGCCAGCAGATGGGGCCGCAGCGCCTCGAAATCCTCCACCGCTGCAGTCATTGGTAGTCAGGGGCGCAGTACTCGCAATGCGAGCCTGTTTCCCCATCCCCC